>JAKFUY010000109.1:5549-10887 GCA_021732495.1 Legionellales bacterium
CGTTGGAGTATAAAAAAGCACTTGATGATTATACTAAGGCTATACAGAAAAAAAACTTACAGCTTGATAAACTTAATCCTTTAGTAAGAGAAATGCCAAGAACTAAAGAAAGAGCAGACCTATTACAGAAGATCAAAGCCGCCAAAAATATACCTCAAGAAGCTGGAGCTGTCAAAGCCAAACTCGCCACGGAACATATTGAACAAGTCAAAGCCGAACTCGAATTTGAAGAAATTAACCGAGCATTCGACGCTGTAGCCCACAAGACTTCTCCAGCGAAACTAGCAGAAGATGCAACTCATCACGACACGATTGCATATAATAAGGCTATACAATCAAAAATTCGACAGATTGATGAACTTTATAAGTCAGTAAAAACAATGCCACAGACTACCAAAAATCAAGCGTTGGTAAGACAAATCGAAGAAGCCAAAGCTGCCGCTAAAGCCCAAGCCGAAGCCCAAGCCACCTCTGCCGTCGCCGCCGCCACCAAAGCTGCCGCCGCCAAAGCTGCCAAAATTGTCGAACTGGACGCCATTGTCAAAGTACAAACGGAAGCATTATTAAAAGGGGTTGTTGCAGAAGATGCTTCAGACCTTGAGAGTGCTCAGGCGAAATTTAAGAAATGCGGAATTGCACGAAGACTAAATAACGCGCTTGAGGAGCTTCAAGAACTTGGCGCCTCTAATGAAGCTGGTAAGAAAGCCCTCACAGCGTTCTTAGGCGGACAAGATATTGAACAGTTCACAGGCGATGCCAAACGAGCCGCCGAAGCCCAAGCTGCCGCCGCCGAAGCCCAAGCCGCTGCCGCCGAAGCCCAAGTTGGCCCAAGTACAACTTCAATTGAATTGACGAGTAAAGACGGAAATCAAGAACCTGAAATAACAGGAACTGGTATATTGATGATTCCCAATGATCCTACGGTAGATTTGCGACCTTTCATTAATGAATTCTATAAAGGGGGAAATAGCGGTCAAAAAGGTTTAAAAGAATTTATAACAGATAAGGCAGGAGCTTCAGGAGTTACATTTGTGGATAGGATAAAATTTCCTGTAAGCACTCACAGCATCGCAAAACATTTTGCAGGAAAGCCTGATGATGATCTAAAGACTCATCAAGATTTATTTGCCAAGGCGAAGGGAAATTTTGCTATACAGCTTACTAATACAGAAGATGGCGACGAAATACAAGAACCTAAATACACCATAACCCAATCTAAAAATGGTAATTCTACGACATGTCGATTAATTGGCGGTACAGGTCAGAATGGTGCACATGAAGGTAGCGCACTAAGCCATCTTCTTGATCAAGCAATAGCAAGCTGTGGTGGATTGAAAAATGTAGATATTAAAGCGTTTAAGCCAGAAAACATAACTGGAACTGAGGAAGCTCATGCAGAAATACTGAAATTGTTAAAACAAAGGATAAATGATAAAAGTTCAGGTTTGAACAGCATGCAGCAAAAACAATGGGACATTAGATTTGAAAGATTAAGTGGAAAAAAACAACCAATGATAGAGTCCCCCGGCCTTTCTCAGACGGTGAGAAATTGGTTTGGCCGATCTATGGAGTCTGCAGACGAATTGGAAGCTGCTGATCAAGAATTTTGGGGATTGGATAAAGATAAATCAATGACAGTAAATTCTTTTTTTAGTTTAATAAAAGGTGAAGAATACGATGTGTTTTTTAAACAAATACAAAGTAAAAAAGAAGCAATTAGAATCAATGGTGCTCTAGAAACCGATGAGAAAAAAAATGTTGCACTTGATAAACTTAAAGAAGAGGTTGAAAACTTAGGCACATTTAAAGCACTTCCCGCAGAGATTCAGGATAAGCTAAAGCAAACATTTGATGAAAGGCTTAAAGATCTGTTCATCGAACTGCAAAAATGCAGAACACCTGCAGATGTACAAAGAATAAAAAATATCTTTACCTTAGCGTCTGAAATACCAAAGCTGAAGATACGTGGTAGTGACCTCCTAGTCTCTGATAGTAATTTTGGCGACTATTCACGTGATCAAGCACTCGAGTTAGGTAAATCGGTAGGATCAACACCATCATGGACATCTAGTGAAGCTCAAGAAATATCGGATAACGAACTAGCTGTGAAATTAAATTCTTTAAAGGAATATCCTGATGCTTTCAAAGAAGCTGAGAAAATGATAGAAAGTAGAATTGCAGAAAGAGAACAAATGATAGAAGATAACAAAGTGCGAGCACTTGCAGAAATTGAGACAGAATTGAAAAAACATGAAAATCTCGAAGATGTATTACGAATTAAGGATGCTTTCACGCTTTCAGTTGCAGCTGACTCCATTGAACAAAAAAAAGATGGTAGTTTCTCTTTCAAAGGAAAAAACCTTCCAGCCGACCAACAAGAACTATCTGGCAATATAGGTAGAGCTACTACTCAAGTAATAAAAGACGGGATTATTAAGTTAAGTAAGAATTTACTTTCTATAAAAGAAGATTCGGGCAGCCTAGCAAAAGCTGAAAAAATGATAAACGATAAAATTTACCAGCAGGCAGTGGAGACACTATCAAGTGATCCCACATCCAAAAATCAAAAATTAAAACTTAAAGCTGCAGGAGAATTACACAAGCTGACACAATCTGGCTATCGATCTCCTACTGTTGACCCAAGTCAACTTCAAAAGGCTGAATATGAGATGATAAATCTCCTTAATCCAGCACCTGCCGCTGCTTCTGTTTCTCCTCCTCCAGTAGCAGCTCAGAATCCTTCACTTATGAGTGGCCGACAAAGGCCTAGAGAATTATTTGGTATATCTGGTGCCCAGCCGGGACGTACAACGGGTTCACATCAACTAAAATCTGCCGCTAGCTCTGAAACAGCTACCCAGACCTTAAGCAGGAAGGGAAAGTCCTAGGAGATAACCCCTTTCCCCCACATGGCCTTAAGCATCATTCTTTGCTAAACTGTTTGTTATCATTGAATGCTTAAGGAATGTGATTGTGAAAAAGGTTAGAACGCGGTTTGCCCCTAGTCCTACGGGCTATTTACATGTTGGGGGAGTACGCACAGCATTATTTTCTTGGTTGTACGCAAGACACCATGGTGGTGAGTTTATTTTACGTATTGAAGATACGGATAAAGAGCGCTCAACGACTGAATCGGTGGCTGCTATTTTAGATGGTATGGCGTGGTTGGGTTTGGATGCCGATGAAGGTCCTTTCTATCAAAGTCAACGCATGTCGCGATACAGTGAAGTCGCTCAGTTGCTATTGGAACAAAATCTGGCCTATCGCTGTAGTTGTTCGCATTTGCGTTTGGATGGGATGCGTGAGCAACAAATGGCTTTGGGTGAAAAACCCCGTTACGATGGGCATTGTCGCAATGCCAATGTCAGTGCCGATGAGCCCCATGTTATTCGTTTGGCAACCCCTAAAGAAGGTGTAATTGGTTTTCATGATTTGGTCTATGGGGATATTGAGGTGGCCAATAGTGAATTAGACGATCTGGTATTGGTTCGCGCTGATGGCGTGCCGACTTATAATTTTGCAGTGGTGATTGATGACTGGGATATGGACATTACCCATGTCATTCGTGGTGATGATCATATCAACAATACACCTAGACAAATCCATATCTATCATGCACTGAATGCACCATTGCCGATTTTTGCTCATTTGCCGATGATCTTAGGACCTGATGGAAAACGCCTTTCAAAACGCCATGGTGCGGTAAGTGTCATGAGTTTTAGAGAAGAGGGCTATCTGCCTGAAGCGTTATTAAATGATTTGGTGCGCTTAGGGTGGTCACATGGCGATCAGGAGATTTTCTCTATCGATGAGATGATTAAAGATTTTGATTTAGAGCATGTCAGTCGCTCAGCATGTGCGTTTGACTATGATAAATTGCGTTGGCTAAATCAGCATTATCTCAAAACCTTGCCTTATGAAACCACGGTAGCTGAATGGATGTGGCATATGCGCAATAAAGGTTTTGATAGCGGTCCTGCTTGGCCAGAACTGGCGCCATTACAAGTCTCGCGTTTTAAAACCATGTTGGAGTTGGTCGAGCAAAGTCATTATTTTTATGAAGAGATTACCGTCCCTGTGGATTTACTGAATGAACACCGTAGTGAGGCCTTGGGTGCGGCTTTAAAAAGTCTCATTGCTGCATTGGCTGGTTTGCAAGACTGGCAGCCAGCATCAATTATGGCATGCATTAAAGAAGTGGCAAGCGCACATCAGTTGAAAATCCCAGCCATTGGTCAACCCATGCGTTTGTTACTTACGGGCACCTTATCTTCGCCAAGTATTGATGCAACAACAGCAATCTTAGGCAGAGAGCGGGTAGTGCAGCGTTTGGAACAATATTTTTCAGCAAATTAATATGAAAAGTGCCATGCCTGAATTGATAAGTATTGATAACGTCGATATTTATCAATTGCCTACAGTTGATAATCAGCAGAAGGGGGCGCAATTTACCATGGGTGACCTCCATGGTAATGCGATAAAACTGCTGTTTATGCTTGTAAAACAGGGGATAGCAACCCATATCAGTGAAAAAGATTATCACAAGCTTGTAAAAATCTATTGCACACCAACAGAAGAACTCAGTACGATGGTGTTGGCTGAATTTAATGCCATCTTAGCTAAAATAGACTTTTGTTGTGACTATCGAATCAGGCTTCTTGGTGATGAGCTGGCTGATAGAGGCAGTAATGATTATTTTACCCTAAAAATTCTTGAGAAACTCAGTATTTATCACATTCCGATTGAAATTATGGTTTCCAACCATGGTATTGAGTTTATTGAAGCCTATGAGACACAAGATAGTTTTAATCCCATTATGCTAAGCGATGAACTGGCTGCATCGATGCAAAACCTACAAACACTTATCACAGCAGGGCGGGTCACCAGACAAGAGATACTGGCTATTGCCAATAAGGCATATAAATCAATGCTACGTGTGATTTCATATACATTAAGTGCCAACATGCAAGAAATTACTATTTTTAGTCATGCACCTATCGGGCTGAATACCATTAAAAGTCTAGCCCAACAACAAGGGGTGGCGTATAACGACAAAACAGCGGTAGAACTTGCCCAAACTATTGATACTCTCAATCGGCAATTTCAAAAACATGTTCAAGACAATACCGTCCATACCCTTTATCAGTTCAATCACATGAGAGATGGCTACGCGGGATATTTAAGTTGTGATGCGCCTTTTGAGTTTATCATGTGGAATAGGCAATATGACATCCTTGAAAGACCGGTTTCTCAAGGGGGGTATCAGCTCAATTTTGTTCATGGTCATGATCCCCAAGAAAAGACCAGGGATAATATTTACAATCTGGATAATCAATTG
>JAKFUY010000163.1 GCA_021732495.1 Legionellales bacterium
CAGCACACCCATTTTGCTCGGCGTGCAAAAACTGAAGAATAACATTACGGTTCCGTGGTTGGATAACAAGCAAATATCGATTGAATGGACTGCGTAAAATACGAACAAATTCTAAAGATGCTCAAATCTTGTTAGGGGTAGATTGTTGGGTTTAAAAGGCCTGTGAAAATCGGTGTTGAACAGGCTTCGCAGGCCAGGATAGGTTTCTGCAACGACTTCCCGGCGCAAAAAACCATAAATATTACACTTCCTGTTGCCATCGGCATCCTCTTGGTAAATGGGATGCCAATGTTTTTCATCAAGAGACAGAGCTTCTTTTTTAATCCCAGCACTGACACGCGCCGCAATTGCAAATGGAATAACACCAAAGCGAGGGTCACTACCTTCGGCACAATAACGTATCAAATCTTCTTGATAACCAGCGCTATCAGAACGTAAATGCACGATGTTTCACATCGGAGGGCAATAGCGCTATTGCCTCTTTCAAAATGCGTAATTGACCATAACCGGCATTGACATTACCGTCTCGAAACTCGCTGTGCAATAGGATACCGTGCTCGGCCCAGTAGGTATTGAAGGGCTGGTAGGCTTTAAACCCTTTGTAACAATACAGCGCTTTTCGTTTGTACGTATTTGTTAGCGTTGCATCCTGATCTAATGTCGCAATAGTTGATGGTGATTGCTGTTGCACGCATGCAATCAAAGGTTTATTCAAGCCGATTAGAGCGCTCAGCTTATCATTGGGTTTAGGAATAAATGCCTCACCTTCTACACGATTTTTTTCTTCTTCTGGAGAATGAAATTGAGGCAAATAACAATGAATCGCTGCATTAGAAGGTAAGCCACGACTTTTTGCTTTTCTCCATCGTCGTTCAAAAGCGCGCCGTTCCTTGCGTCTCATACCATGAGTGGCAAACTGCACCAGCAACATCCTGAGTCCCCCATCCTGTTCAAGGCGGTCAATGTCACTGATGCAATTTCCACCGGCCAAATTTAACAACACTAATGACAAAATCATTTCAGCATCAGTCCATCCACGTATCTTGGTTTTCACGGTTTGATTGATGTGTTGAACAAGACCGCTTTGCTTGGCAAGCTCCACATAAAGCGGCAATCCTGCAAAACCTGTTAAGCCAGAGTCATTTTTTTCAGCTTGGTACTGGAAGGGTAAGGCTTTCTGTGGCATGATCGTTTTTGCTCCCTTGTTTAAATCGTGGGTTAGTATTTTTTCGCAAAAACAATTCTATCCATCTGATTTAATAATGCAATGGAGCACCTCTAAATTTATTAATGAGTCGCTCACGCGACAAGCTTTTATACCCCCCACACTACGTGCGGTGGAGAGGGGAGTTGGTATTTTTATTTACGGTTATTTCACCCAATGGGTGATCGATTATTAAAATAAAAAAACCTGATTACCCTGAGTCTACAAAGCCATCAGGATTTTCTAATTTATTTTGGTGATATATTCAGGTTTCTCAAACATTGGCAATAATACTGATTCGTGAGATAATTGCCTCATTTCTTTTTAAGAGTTCTTTATGACTAAATTACGTTGTGCAGTCATTGGAGTGGGCTACTTAGGGCGTTTTCATGCACAAAAATACGCCCAGATTGCCTCTGTAGACTTGGTTGGAGTGTATGATCTTTCAACTGAACAGGCCCAGTTGGTTGCTCATGAATTGAATGTGCAATGTTTTATTGATTTACATCAACTCCTTGATGCAGTTGATGCAGTCAGTATTGCGGCATCAACGGTTGCCCATTATGACATTGCAAAATTATGTATTCAAAAAGGGGTTCATGTTCTTATTGAAAAACCGATTACTTTGCATTTTCAAGAAGGCCAGGAATTGGTGCAATTGGCTAAAGAAAAACAAGTGGTATTACAGGTTGGGCATTTGGAACGTTTTAATCCTGCTTATCAAACCTTTCAACATCATTTGCAACAACCTCTTTGGATTGAAATGCAGCGCCTTGCGCCATTTAAGAAGCGTGGCTCTGATGCCGATGTTATTTTGGATTTGATGATCCATGATTTGGATATATTATTGTCATGGATTGATAGCCCTGTGGTCGATATTCAAGCGCAAGGGTTTTCAATGATGACCTCTGCCGTTGATTTGGCAACGGTGGTGATTAAATTTAAAAATGCTTGTGTAGCCAATCTAACCGCCAGTCGGGTCCATTCTAAAGTAGAACGAATCACCCGCGTGTATCAGGAACAAGACTATTTTGTTTTAAATTATCAAGAGCAACAATTAACCCGGTATATTGCTAAGCCTATGGCTCATGATCATTCGTTTTTATCTGAAGAAGCTATCCCGTGTCAAAAGCATGACGCTTTATATGTACAAGTGGAATCCTTTATAGAAGCGATACATGGCCAAAGACCTATAATGGTCGATGGGGAATCAGGTTTGAAAGCCTTAGAGCTTGCTTTAAATATTCAATCGATGATTCGCTCTCACGTTAAAGAGGTTCATTTTGTCTAAACGCTTGGTCATCATTGCAGGTGAAGAATCTGGTGATCAGCACGCGGCTAAATTATTGCAACAGTTGTATGCCAGCTATCCTTACATCGAAGTCTCAGGTTTAGGTGGATATCATTTACAGTCCTTGGGTATGGACAACTTAATGGATTTAACGAAGCTTGCTATTACAGGTTTAACCGGTGTTTTTACCCACTTACGCGCTATTGCCCAAGCTTTTAAATTGATTAAAACCCATTTAAAGAAAAATCCACCAGACTTGGTTATTTTGGTTGATTATCCTGGTTTTAATTTGCGAATGGCCAAGTGGATAAAACAGCATTTGAATTGTCCGGTTTTATATTATATTTCACCACAGGTATGGGCTTGGAAAGCCAAGCGTATTGAAATCATTCGTCAATGCGTTGATCATATGGCTGTCATTTTGCCATTTGAATATGAGTTATACCAATCGCATCAGATTCCAGTCAGTTATGTTGGTCATCCTTTATTGGAATCCTTAAGTCAGGTGCCGACCTTAGAACAATGTCGAGAACACTTTGCGTGGGGAGCTTCTGAGCGCATATTAGCTGTTTGTCCAGGTAGCCGTACCATGGAGATCAAACGACACATGCCGGTGATTATTGAGGCCTTAAAACGTCTACCTCACCAAGAATTAAAGATAGTCATTCCCGTATCTAAAAGTTTAGATGTTTCCATATTAAATCCATACTTAAAACAACTTCCTTTTCCGTATGCGTTGATTTCTGGACAAGCCCAGAAAGTGATGCAAGCAGCAGATGCCGTTGTGGTCGCATCAGGTACGGCTTCGTTAGAAAGTGCTATGCTACAAAAACCCAGTTGTATTATTTATAAATCGAGCTGGCTTAACTTTTATCTTGCAAGACGTTTTATGCGTGTTAATTATCTTGGACTTAGCAATTTACTCCAGGGTCGCATGGTATTGCCCGAGTTATTGCAAATGGATTGTAATCCACCCGAACTGGCAAAGATGATCGACTTGTTGTTACACTCGACATCACTGCGAGAACAAATGCACAAACAATTAAAGCAATTAAATACGCATTTAATCCCACAAGATGCGAGTGCGTTACCTAAATTAGCAGCCAAAATGATGAAATTATCCTGATCTCTATACAGTTGTTCAATTTATGAGCTAATATTAAATTAAGAGTCATAAAAAATATCAACTGAAAAGGAGAACATGATGATCATTAATGGAGAGACAACATGGGTTGTAATTGCCGATTCTAGTAAATGTCGAGTTTATCAATATAAGCAGCGTACTCATAAGGTGCATCTTATCAGGGAGGTCTTGCATCCTGAGAATCAATTGAAGGATTCTGACTATATGTCAGATAGACAGGGTAGTTTTAAAGGTGGCGGGGCCGGTCATGGCACCTTTCTTGCCAATGAAGATCCTAAAAAAATTAAAATAGACCAGTTTGCGCAAGAAATTGCGAATTCACTTGATGTGGATAGAAAAAACAATGCTTTTGAGCATCTAATTTTGGTATCTCCACCGCATATGAATGGTTTATTGCATCACCACTTTTCTAAGCATATCTTGAGAAAATTAGATCTGAGTATTGATAAATCAGTGATTAATTTTCCAAAGATAAAACTATTGAAATTTTTAGATAAGTGTACACATATCCACTAAATCTTAGTTTCAGGGCGAAGGTTTTTGCCCTGAAACGAGTGCGCAAATTGATAGTAACCGCACCGATCTTAACGATCTTTAGCTATTTGACATGTACAATTAATATGTATACGTATCTGACTGAATAAGATGAAGAGATGAGCGCTGGAAATATATAACGTCATGCTAAGAAAAAAATTAGAAGTAGAGTTAATTAAGCTGCCTAAGTACATTATTGCAAAATTAATTGCCTGGATTTATGCGGTTGGTCATGATGGAAGAAAGATTTCAGGATACCATGATGAGTGTGCCTAGGGGGTAGGCGAAAAGGTCAGGGATCAATTAGATTGTTAAAGGCGTATCGAGCTATTTGCCAAGGAGAGGAGGCGAGTCAAGTTAAATTTTCTAAAATGCTTGGTATTTCAAGGAAAGTTTTGAGTGATATAGAACAAGGAAGAAGAATGATTAGCCCTAAGAAAGCGGCTCAATACGCTGAGTTATTAGGATGCTCAAAAAAATAATTTGTACGACTTTGTTTGCAAGGCATGCTCGATCGAGATCATCTCGGATTAATTGTCGAAGTAGAGAGTGCTGTTTAAAGAGCTTTCAATCTCACTCGCGTGTAAATTGAGAGTAGCCTTTCGATCGCATACACAGATCTTCAAATTGTTTTTTAGCAAAAATGTCTTCATTGTCATCAAAATGACTTTGCCGTCTATCTTTTTCACAATCATAGCTATCTCGCGTATATTCTTCAGGTGAAAAGCCAGGCTTGTCCCAGTAGACTTGGGCACATGCAGACAGCAATAAACAGGAGAGGCTTAGCAAGCAATAAAAGCGCATTTTATGGGTTCCTTGGCGTGTTTTTACGCTTTATAGATTACTTTTTGATCACTGTGTTGTCAAGAAAATTTTATTGTTTCTTATGATGTCCCTAAACTGTTTTTATGTTTACGTTTGATATGCTGGTAAATCGACTCCATGGCACTAACAAATGAAGCATGTTTATTCCAAAAAGGAGGATAATCACCTTGCTTTTTAATCAATGCGCCGGTGGGTTGGTATTCCACATCATCCTCGGTTAATTGATATGCTATTTTTTCTTCAGATCCCCAGAATGATTGGCTCGAAATATTATCTAGATGAGATAATTTGTCTACAGATGGATAATAGGTATCATCAAAGACCATTTGTATTTCATCGGGTGTCGATAAATGCTCAGAAAAGGCTAGACCTAATTCTGATTGCTTAAGCAGTCGATGTAACTCATCGAGGTTCATTCCGCGTAACGGGAATATTAGCATAGGGGTAACATCGAGTAATTGTGCAATGCGATAATAGATGCCTGCAATATGCTTGCATGGATTGTCACCGTCAGGACAGCTGCAGGAAGCTTTAACCACTTGATATGATCGGGGTAGAAAATCATAAGGCTCGAATATCGATTGAATATCACTCGGTATTTCATTGAGTATTAATTTTGATAGCCAACCTGGATTTTTACAGATTTTTTCAATACAGGTTTCCCAGTGTTCTGAAGGAATTTTATTGAAACTTAAGTGCACATGATATTTGGGTTCTTTGGTCACACCAAAATAAGGATTTATATTGCCTCTTACTTTGGCTGTAATCGTATTATCCGAAATATTAAAGTCAATAATCCTGTGCTCGGTTCGATAGGCTCTGCCCCGTTGTAAGCGGCCAGGATCAATAAATCCCTCTAAAGACTGAACAAACGCCTCTCCCCACCATGTTTTAAGATAAGTGCTCATTATTCTTCCTCTGCGAATGCGGTTTGACTAAGCTTGATTAACTCGATAAATGATTTGGCATCTAATTGACTTAACCAGGACTCATCATGACCCACGATACTATCTGACAACATCTGTTTGTCCTCTAACATTTTATCAATACGCTCTTCGATAGTACCTAGGGTAATGAATTTATAAACAAATACCGATTTCTCTTGTCCAATTCGATAAGCACGATCGGTGGCTTGATTTTCAACGGCAGGATTCCACCATCTATCAAAATGGAACACATGATTGGCTTTGGTTAGGGTGATTCCAACACCGCCTGCTTTTAACGATAGAATGAAAATAGCAGGGGGGGTGTCTGGATCTTGGAATTGTTTTATCATCTCTTCACGTTTGGTGCGTGGGGTACTACCATCTAATTGATAGGTGCTGTAACCATAGTGGGTTTTAATTAAGGAATTGAGAGAATCGCAAATTTCTTTATATTGACTAAAAATTAATAAGCTTTCACGATTATGCATCGTTTCTTGAATCATTTCCATAAAGCGCAGTAATTTCGATGAGCGTTTAATACTAAACTCACTGCCATCACCAAGGGCTTGGGCGGGGTGATTACAGACTTGTTTGAGGCGTAATAAGACAGAAAGAATGAGATTGCTTCTTTGCGAGTTATCTTCCAACTGCTGGATATTTTCATCGACTTCGTTAACGATGGATTGATACAGAGAAGCTTGTTCTTTGGTTAATTGACAATATACCTTTTGTTCAATTTTATCAGGTAAATCTTTGATGATATTTTTATCTGATTTTAAACGTCTGAGGATAAATGGTTCTACTATCTTCTTTAGAACTTGGGCTCTTTTTTTATCATTTTCTCTTTGAATGGGTAATTCAAATAGATTTTTAAACCCACTTCGGTTTCCGAGTAGACCCGGATTGAGGAAATTAAAGATAGACCATAAATCAAGAAGTCGGTTTTCTACAGGCGTTCCGGACAACGCAATTTTAGAATCGGATTTGATATTAAGGATGATCTTTGTTTGTGTAGAGGCAGGATTTTTAATATTTTGTGCTTCATCTAAAATGATACGTGACCAATGATAATTTTGAAACAAAGACTTATCCCGTCGCAATAAGCCATAAGAGGTAATGACAATATCACTTTTTGCTAATAGATTTTCAAAATCGATGTTTTTGCGTTGATTTCCATGGTGCATTGCAACCCTTAATGAAGGCGCAAATTTTTCAATTTCTCTTAACCAATTGCCTAGAACAGACGTTGGAGCAATTAAAAGCGAGGCTTTGGTTTGAGGGTTTTTTAAGATTAGTGCAATGACTTGAATGGTTTTACCAAGTCCCATATCATCGGCCAGACAAGGATTTAAACCAATAGATTCCAGATAATGAAGCCATGCTAAGCCCCTTAATTGATAAGGCCTTAATGTTGCTTGTAAATTCATCGGTTGTTCCATGAAAGCAAGTTGGTCTTTATTGTGAAGCGTATCCATTAATTGCGAGACATGGCTATCCATTTCAATATGATAGAGCTCCTCATCGGCAGAAAGTTGTAGTAAGTCCCGAAGATGCCCTTCACGCTTATTTTGGTTGGCATCATCAATGAGATGGCGAATTTGTTGCATTTGTGCGGCATTGATTTCCATCCACTGACCACGAAAATAAACCAAAGATTGCTTGGAGTCGACCAGTTGCTGCCATTCTTCTTGTGATATGACTGCATCGCCAATCGTTAATTGATAATTAAAGCGCATCAGTCCTTCTTTGCTAAAGTAGGAATTTGTAGCTTCAGACGAGTGACTTGATTGGCTTGCACTCAATTTTATTTTAGCTTTAAGCCGTCCTTTTGGCGTCCACCATGAAGGAACAATAATTCGATAACCTGCTGCATGGAGTGTCCAACACGCTTCTTTTAAAAATTGGAAGGCATCTTCTGTGGAAAGCTGAATCTGGCCACCAATTTGTGCGGATTTAAAAAGTTGTTCAAGTACTGCATAAATGCGGCAAGCATAACCAAGCTGGAGTAATAAGGTGCGCTCTACGCCAGTTCCCAATAGGTTGGTGTAAAGTTTGCTATTTTTTCCTTTCGTTATCCAGTAGTCATTTATTGTAACCATAAAAGAAGGGTCGCTTTTGGCTTGCAAGATGACTTCAAGCGTCCATTGTGCATCCTCTGAGTCGGGTGCATTTAAACGAAAGCAAACATAAAAAGGGGCTCCAAACTGATCGTAATCGAGATTATTTTTCCAAGATTTCCAATCTTTCCATACTATATCTGATAAAGCGATTGGTGTGACAGAGTCTTGTAAATGTGACTCTATACAAGAATCTTCCATGAGTTTAAGAAGGGGTTTGGAATAAACAGTAGAGCGTATCAGTTTATTAAGTGTTACTTCAGAAAAGTGATTTAATAGTGATAATGGTTGGTGAATAAAGGTTTCACTAATACATGCTGACAAGGGCATTTTATCAGCAAGTACGGCAAGTTTTTGATTATAATCGTGGGAAAGTATTTGCCATTTGGCATAATACTCAGCTTGTTTTTTGTCTTTTTTTGCAACAAAAGCAGGGATATAATGGTCTTTTTTAATTAACTGACTTAATTCAAGTCCAACAGATATCCAAACTTTGGCATCATAACCGAGTGCGAGTGTGTCCTCAAAATAATGGTATTGAAAGTTCAGGTCTCTTAAAAAAGCAAGTGGCTCTTTAATCCATGCAACCTCTAACATCCATGGATTATACTGTGTTGTGACTAAATCATTAAGATCTGATAAATTAGCAATCACAGAAGATGGGATGGGTTGTCCTTTTGCATTACAAGGCAATATTGCAGCTTTTTTCCCTAATGATTGAATATGATTGGAAAACCAGGTATCACATAAGGCCATCAGCGCTGTTTTATCAGGTTGATAAGGGTAATCATTTCCCCCGACCGGATAGAGATTGGGTGACTCCATCCACATGGCCAGTTTTCCGTCATTATAAAAGTCATTGGTAAAATCCCAAAATATATGAATAATATTTAACACAAAATATGGTCCTATTCCTAAGTAGTAAATCTAACAAAATACATTGTTTCTCACAATACTTTAAAAATCCAGCAAACTATCATGCTGAAGATTAAATAATCAAATGAATTTTCTATGTGGATTGGATGATATTACTAGTCAGTGCGTGCTTAAAAAGCCAAACAATTTCTCTAAAAGTTTTAACCGAAGCGGTTGAACCTACAATACACCTGAAGTGTAATAAAAAAGGTTGGTATTCGCGCGGTACGAGCTTGTTGAATCCCCAATAAACCAAAGAAAATACTGCTTTGGTAATTATATAATATTATGCCGCTTTTTTTATTACAGATAACGCTCTTTTTATTACGCTTCCAGCTGCTATTGGATCAAATGATTGGGATAAAATTTGGAAAACAGCTGTTATGAATACCATTCTTGCCTAATAAAAGCACTGCTTATATTACACTTTTATTCCATCACATATATACTGAACTTGCCAAACAAAATCGAGTTCGTTTAGTTTGGCAGCTTTTGCTTGTTGGGTGGTGCTTCCACTTAGATCATCATATTTTTTTTTGATTGAAAATATTTCATCAGTTTAGTTGATACGTCTTTATGTACTTGATTTCCTGTTTGTTTTAACTGCCAAAGTGCAACTTCAGGAAATTTAAGCAATATTTGCATATATTTTAATGTATTGAGATCGCGGCTTACGCCAGCTTCAATTCTTTGCAATGTTGTTTGACTAATATCAAAAGCTTTAGCCAAGTCATGTTGAGTAATTTGCAATTGTTCTCGTAGGTTAATAATATCACTTGAATCAAATTCACTATAATAGACGGGCTCAAAAATGAAACTCGATGGTCCGCGTTTTCCTATTGATCCCAATAAAATAATTGGATTTTTTTCGGTAGGAGAAATTCCTTGTGCTTTGCAGTAATCATTATAAGCAGGATTAGATTTATCGGGGATTCTGTCGAGGAATGATGAGAAAAGTTTTCCTTTATCTGATTGATGACGCAATTTAAAGAGATTAAGATCAGGGCTTATCGGTATTGCGTTTTTAGAATGAGCGTAATTCTTATCGTATATTAATTCATATCTATCATTCTCTTTGTCGTAAATTAATTCGCCAACCAGAATCCTTCTTTTTCTGCTTTCATGAAAAATTTTTAATCGATATTCGTCTGGTTTATTTAGGTAGTTCATTTTCAAGCTCCGAAAATCTTTTTTTAATTAAAGTTTTAATGGCCTCTTTCATGAGAATGCTGCAAAAGCTTTCATCGATTACTTTATATATTTGAGGTAGCTTGATGCTTTTATAAAATTCCTGAATATCATCTCCGAATCCAAGTTTTTTTAATTCTTTAACATAATCGCGCATGATAGGCTCAAGAGTTAGGCTTGTACTGATTTTCCCTGTAGGATTAAAATCAGCTTTAAGCATATTGCCACTTTCTAAACTTAAATAAGAAACATTATCGTAAATTGGCGAAAGAGAGGCGCTTTTTGCTGTAATGATAAATGCTAGATTTCTTCCGTGCCGATCATGGTTTCCAATGAGGGAGTCAAATAATATTGTTTTAATGAACATTCTCACGTCATGTGGTAGTTGAGTTTTTTCAGTTATTACACTTATAATTCCCTCGCAACTATGTTTGTCACCAGGCCTGAAGTGATATATATGTTGAAGATCAATAGGTGCTCCAGGCTTGATAAAATTCTTTGTTACAAAAGTTCTATCATCATGGAAGTCTATGAAGTAAAACTCTGCAACAGAAACACCCAATAGTTTGCCAATTTGATTGCAAAGATATTCTACCTCTGGTATGAAATGACCCCCGCTGTCTAGACCACGATCTTAAAAATATTTAGGAGCCTTTAGCC
>JAKFUY010000085.1 GCA_021732495.1 Legionellales bacterium
TGATGGTACGCTTTTGGCATGATAATCTCCTTGGGTAGTACCTTGAGACTATCAACTTTCCGTGGCTCACTCTAGCTGTTGCTTAGTTTATTACCACTGTTGCACTTCGAGGTTGAAAGGGCGAATACTATTAGTTCCGTCAAATTCATTAATCAGTCGCTCGACAGGTTCTTTGTAAATTTTCTTTTCTTCTAATGCTGTCAGTGCTCGTAATTCTTGAATAAGGGTTTCTTTTTCTGTAATACTCGCAGATTGACTTCCAGATTGTGCCAGGTTAGTCATTTCAAAATTTCTACTGTACTCAAACAGATTTAACATATTTATTCTCCTTAAACCTCATGAATGATGTATTTTTTACCAACAAGTTCATTATATAATCATATTATTAAGGAAATCTTAGTTCAGAATATTTTCGCGGTATTGATGGCTATAGCCAATAAGGTCTTGCTTAAAAGCAGACAAATAGTTGGTGCATGAGACGAGCGCCTAGATGCCCCACGTAGGGTTTGCCATTGCGCAACTTGAACGCCATGGCATTGCTGGCTTACAACAAGCAATCAGACCTTGGCTCGTAATTTCAGCCGACTTAATCCGCCATCAACGGCAAGATGCTGACCGGTTATCCAGTTATTTTCTGGTTGCAAGAAAAAGACTATCGCTTGGGCAATATCTAAAGGTTGTCCCAAACGACCTAAAGGATGCATGGCAATAGAGCCTTTTTTAATTAACTCATTTTGCGTGAAAGCTACTGTCAGAGGTGTTTCGGTAAGCCCGGGTTCTACCACATTAAAACGCAAGCCCTGATGCGCATAAGTGGCTGATGCAGACAATGCTAAACCGACGATTCCTGCCTTGGCTGCAGCGATAGCTTCATGATTGGCCAAGCCTATCTCTGCTGCGGCAGAGCCGATTAAAACAACACTACCACCTTGGGTCATGAAACGACCTGCTGCTCGTACAATAGCAAATGAGGTGGTTAATGAACTGGCTATTGTGTGCTGCCATTCTGCAAAAGTGGTCAAATGCGCAGGCTTTAATAACAAAGAACCCGCAAAATTGACTACACCATCGAAAATACCAGCCTGTTCAAAAACATCGTCAACGGCAGTAAAATCAGTAGCATCCAAGATATAATGGGGATTTATTTTTTGATCATCACGTGCAGTGGTCACCACCTCATGATGTTGGGCAAGCAGCAACTGATGCACCGCCTGCCCGATTTGACTACTTGCACCTACTAGTAAATATCTAGCCATGAAATATCCTTATTCATTGTTATAAACTATATTGTCATCTTCGTTTGAATTAATGCAAGTGGTTTTTATAAACGATTTCCTAGCAGCATATGTATAGATTCAGCATTATCAGCAATATCATTCACTGCTTTTCCTAGACCTTGTGGCTCAGAGACGATTAACAGTACACTTCCAATACTTCCTGTGAAAAAAGCTGTAGTCAAGCCAGCAATGACCAAAAGCCCTGATGCTGCAATGACATTAAACGCAACCAACAAGGTCATCGCTAAAGCAATTCCAGCTATAACCAACATGGTTTTGCCTAAGTTTTCTAAGCTTTTTGAACTTCGATTGGATTTAATCGTTGAGGCAAATTCGCTATAAGCGGCAATTTTTTGTGGTGTTATCTGCTCTTCAAGAAGGGCGTAGGTTTCCTCAAGTGCTTTATTTGCCTCTGTACAATTCTCCTCAAGAACTTCAGTCTCTAAAATTTTTTTAACTTGTATACAAAGCTGATCGATAGGTTTTCTTAGAGAATAAATTGTACAACAGTCTTTTAATTTATTAATTTCTTTTTCTGCCAAGCTAATTCTACTTTTCTGTTGCTCTTCAAGTTTTACGATTAATTGATTGAGTAATCTTTTAGAGTATTCGTTAATTCCCAGCACATCTTCAGAACTTGTTTCGTGAGAACTTGCACTTAATATTGGCTGCATTTCAATACTTGAAGAAGATGTGACTGGAAATAAACTTTGAACCGGCTGATTTTTAATTCTTCGGTTAAATGATATTGATTCAGTTTTTAAAACAGATTCTAACTCATTCAAATAAACTTCTCCGTTTTCTTTAAATAATGATGTAATTAGCTGTTTGCAGTACTTTATTTTTTCTGCCGGACTGAAATTACTAAAAATATACTGTGGCATGTGTCTTCTCCTAAAACTGCAAACATAAATATTTTGCATTTATCAAATCTTACCAGCATATTGTTAAGGAAATCTTAGCTCAGAATATATTCTCGGTATTGGTGGCTATAAGTGATAAAGCGTTGCTTGAATGCCTCAAAATAGTTTATCGCTTGGGTGGGTAAATCTTGAATATAAGCCAAATGCACACCCAGTAGTGCATTGGAAAGCACAATGCACTTCGCATTTAACAGCGCATCTGCTGAAATATCAGCTTCAATGATATCGCCAGTAAAGGCTTTTAGAATGGCTCTTCGGGTAATCCCCTGCAGCCCCCTAGTTGGCGTTAACCATTGATCGTTGGTATTTAAAATAAAGATATTCGCACAACTTGAACATAATACCCGTTGTTGGCTATCACATAAAATGGCATCATCGGCCCCAAGATCAAATGCTTGCTTCATCGCCAATACATACTCCAAACGACTGGTGGTTTTATACTGGGCTAACAAAGATTCAGCAGCCAAGGGATGGGTAGCCCATATTAAAGATTTGGGATGATGGACTTGCCTCCAATGGTTTACGATGACCGTTAAAGTAGCCATAGCATTGTTATCGTACAAACCTGGTTTACCCGCACCCCGAGAGACCATCACTCTGACGCGTAATTGCTGATGTTGCCCCTCATTAAGTATACAAAGCTTTTTTAAAATGCCTCGCAGCACCTTTCCACTGATCTGCCAATCATACCCTAAGGCCTTGGCGGTATCATTTAATCGCGCTACATGTTTAGATAGAAAAACAATATGTCCGGCATCTAATAGCAAAGTGGTAAAAAACCCATCCCCTAATTGAAAGCTTTTATCTGCACAATCAATTACCGATATATCATTGAAAAAGTTGCCGTGATGATAAAAATACATATGCAAAGCGCTCAATTGGGACTATTTTTAAATTCTAATCAAACAATCATTGCTTGTCTCTATAAAAAACAGTTAAAATAAGTCACTTTTTATACTGTTTTCATTTTTTTATGACATCAACACTTCCAGTTCATCAACGTATTTATGCATTGCTTAAACCTTTTTGGAAAATTGCTTTGCTGGGTATTATTGCCAATTGTTTATATGCCGGTATCGATGCCAGCTTCACTTACATGATGCGTCCATTTCTCGATCGAGGTCTGGTCAATGTCGATATTCAATTTATTCATCAAATTCCCTGGATTGTCTTGGTTGGGGTCACATTAAGAGGCATGATGGGTGGGCTAGGCGGTTATTGCATGACCTACGTCGCTCGCTCAATGGTCAATAGCTTGCGTCAAAAGGTATTTACGCAAATCAACACCCTGCCCGCTAAAGTATTGGATGCAACACCATCTGGACGCCTGCTTTCAAAACTTTTGTACGATGTTGAACAAGTCGCTCAGGTCAGTGCTGATGCCATCACTGATATTGTCCAAAACGGTTGTTTAATTATAGGCTTATTCACTGTAATGTTATTGGTCTCCTGGCAACTGACCTTGATATTTGCCACAGCAGTGCCTGGCATTGCGCTTTTGGTGAAATATACCAGTCGTAGAATCCGTCGCATAAGTCGCCAAGTACAACAATCAATGGGTGAAGTAACCGAAATTGCTGATGAAGTCATTAATGGCTACCGTGAGATTCGTATGTTTGCCGCGCAAGTGTTTGTGACCAATAAATTTAATACAGCTGCCGAATCCTCGCGTCGCCATGATTTAAAAGTGGCCATGAGCAAAGCGATAAACGTGTTTGGGGTGCAAATGATTTTAGCGGTTGCCATGACTGTGATTATTTTTTCAGCCATTCAACTTGCTAAACTGGTGACCATTACGCCAGGAACTTTTTTAGCAATTACCGTAGCTGGCATTCAGTTGATTAAACCGATGAAGACAATGACCAACATCAATGCCACCATTCAACGGGGTCTTACTGGTGCAGAAAGTGTGTTTCAGCTGTTAGATATTCAACCTGAAAGTGGCGATGATTTACCTGATATGCCACACATTCAAGGCGATATTACATTCAAAAATGTCACGTATGCCTATGATGCTGAAAAACCGGTACTGACCGATTTCAATATGCATATTAAAGCGGGACAAACCGTGGCTTTAGTTGGTGCCTCTGGCAGTGGTAAAACCACGCTTGTGAATTTACTCCCACGTTTTTATGAGCTCAACTCTGGTGATATTCTTCTCGATGATTTGTCGATTCAAAACTACTCTTTAGCCTCTTTACGTCAACAGTTTTCATGGGTGGGACAACATGTCATCTTATTTAATGACACCATTGCCAATAATATTGCCTTAGGTCAAGGCGATATTAATGAAGCTAAGCTATGGTCTGCCATTGAAAAAGCCAATGCCTCTGATTTTATAGTGCAACTGCCGCAAGGTCTGCATACCATCGTCGGTGAAAATGGCGTAAGTTTATCAGGCGGGCAAAGACAAAGGCTGGCACTCGCTCGAGCGATTTACAAAGACTCGCCTATCTTCATTTTAGATGAAGCGACCGCTGCCTTAGACAATCAAACCGAACAGCATATTCAACGCGCCTTAGAACAATTTCATCATCAACGCACCATGATTATTATTGCGCATCGGTTATCGACAATTCAATTTGCAGACATGATTTTTGTTATAGATCAAGGTCAAATTATCGAACAAGGCCGACATGATGAATTGCTTGCACGCAATGGTCATTACGCTAGTCTCTATTATGCTCAACATCATACAAGTTTCAAACATCATGAAAAACCTGTCACAATGGTTTAATCAACAATGGTATCAATCTGAAAGCAAGCCGCTGATACTTCGCGGCCTTGCCAAACTCTACCATATGGGACAACGCTTGGACAAAGCGTGGAAGCTACGCAAGCGCCCAGCGTCTCCCCCCCTGCCCGTGATAGTTATTGGCAACATGAGTGTGGGTGGTACTGGAAAAACACCTTTGGTCATTGCTCTCTATGACTATTTAAGTGAATTGGGAATACGCGTAGGGATTGTCACGCGCGGCTATCGAAGTCAATGTACTACGTTCCCCTATCTGGTCAAAGAAGGCGACAGTGTGTCATGGATTGGTGATGAAGCAGCCATGCTTTGGCAAAAAACCAAAGCGCCTATTGTGCTAGCTAGAAAACGCAACCAAGGACTTGAGTTGCTTGCCCAACACAATTTATGTGATGTGATCTTAAGCGATGATGGTTTGCAACACTATGCAATGCCAAGGACTTTGGAAATTGTGGTCATTGATGGTGAACGCGGATTTGGCAATCAACAGTTACTGCCATTGGGGCCACTGCGAGAACCGATATCTCGATTACAATCTACTGATTGTATTGTCATCAATGGCACGCCTTCAGAAAAGCTAACACAGCAATTACAAGTCATAGAAAAACCCCTCTTTCATATGCAATTAAAACCAGGTGCTATTTACCCCTTACATCATGATGCAACTGAACTTGCAAAACCCATTGCCGCTTTTGCTGGTATTGGTAACCCTAAGCGTTTTTTTACTACTCTGACACAACAGGGACATGTATTTACGCCTTATCAATTCAATGATCACCACCATTATCAATTAAAAGATTTTGAAATCCGAGAAACATGCATTATCATGACGGAAAAAGATGCAATCAAATGTCATCAGATGAAGTCCAAACCCATTTTTGTGTTACCGGTTAAAGCAATTTTAGAAGAGAAATTCTGGCAACAGTTGTTAAATGCAGTGAGCAAATCAAAATGAATATGTTTTTAAGGATTACCCTAAGTTTCATCATGCTGTTAGTTGGACAAGTCGTGTGCGCGCAAGAGGACGCCTCAGCTTTTTTTCTCTCGCAAGGTACACATCCCAAAAACGTATGGACTATCACAGGCATTTTAAAAAATGAACAAGATGAGCCTTATGGTTTCGCATTTAACCTGTATCGTCAAGAGAGCACTTTTCAAGTCGTGGCGGCTCTATATGATCTCAATGAAAAAAAAATAATTTGGCAACAAACCCAATCACTAAAATTGAGCGGTCAAAATCAAGAAATTGAGCAAGTCGGCTCTTTTTTTTGGCATTTCAGCCCAATTAATGCCTCCTTAATTATTGGCTATGAGGACCAAAATACCCAGGTATTTAATCTTAAATTTGATCTTTTAGAGCCCACTGAAGTCACTCACACCCGTAGTCTGGCCAAACACCTCAAATTCAAACAATTTTGGTCCGGACGCATGAATGGCCATATCAATATCAACCATCACGAACAATTTGTGACCAGTGACAACATTTGGTTACAACAGATATGGCAAAAAGAAGCCGACTTAGAACAACACCCCTTTCAAGAGTTACTGTGTAAATTTCAAGATGGCAGCTCTTTATATGCCATTCAACTGCCTGAAAAACAAGCCATTCATGCTGCACTTGCGGCTCGCTATGATGCTCAAGGGCAAAAAGTGGCCATATCTCAGTTTATGAATATCAAACCACCCGCACTCAATGACTTTGATATGGTTTTAGAAAAAAACAAAGAGTATTTGCATCTAAGCACCGTATTTAACCAAAACAATCTGCAGCTTTTTGGAGGCCATATCACCCCAAACGAGTTGCCAGGGTTTTGTATTTACCAAAACAACCCTTGGTCAAGTTTAAGCGAACTTAAACCGGTTATTAAAACAAAAGATACTTTTTTATCAAAAACGTTTGCCTTCAGCAAAAAGCCCTTTAAAATCCCCTTTGGTTAGGAAAATAAATAATTATTATGACAGATTTCACAGCTATTGAAAAAAAATTATTACACTACTCTGGTAAAGCAATCGCCGATTATCAAATGATACAGCGCGGCGATCGCGTCATGGTCTGCCTATCAGGTGGTAAAGACTCATTTACCATGCTTACCATCTTGAAACATTTACAACAAAGAAGCCGGCAAGCCTTTGAGATGCATGCTTTTACTCTCGATCAAGCACAACCAGGCTGGGATGATAGTCGCCTAAAAGCATGGCTTACTGAAAAAAAAATTGAACACACCATTTTAACCCGTGACACCTATTCCATAGTCAAAGAAAAAATCCCCGAAGGGCAAACCTATTGTTCATTATGCTCAAGACTTCGCCGCGGTATTATTTATCGATATGCGGAAGAACATGGATTTAATAAAATCGCATTGGGCCATCATCGTGACGATCTCATACGCAGTCTTTTAATGTCAATTTTATACAATGGCTCGATAAACAGCATGCCACCCAAACTTTTAAGCGATAATAAAAAGCATATTGTCATTCGTCCTTTATGTTACACTCAAGAAGCAGATATTATTAAATTTTCTAAAGAACAGGATTTTCCGATTATTCCCTGCACGCTTTGTGGCTCTCAAGAAAACTTGGCTCGAAAAAAGGTAGCCCGACTCATTGATAGCTTGGCAGAAGAAAACCCTAAAATCCCCAGTAATATTCTGCATGCATTACAGAACGTAAAACCCAGCCAACTGATGGATAAATCCTTATTTGACTTCCGTTCTCTAGAAAAGCTCCAGGAAACTATCTCAGAAAACGACCAGGATATTCACTGGGAAATTGAACCCACAGAGACCATCGAATGATACTATGAGAGCTGCAAAAATCTACTTTCGAAGACATCTCAAATATGATTTGAGTGCATCTATTGTGGTGTTTTTAATTGCTGTTCCGCTATGCCTTGGAATTGCGCTCGCCTCTGGCGCCCCTCTATATTCTGGGATGGTGAGTGGTATTATTGGTGGGCTAGTGGTGGGTTTTTTAAGCGCATCGACTATCAGTGTCTGTGGCCCTGCTGCAGGTATCGCGGCTGTAGTAATAGCAGCCTTAAGTCAGCTTCATGACTTTCAGACCGTACTATTGGCTATCTTTTTTTCCGGTTTTTTACAAATCCTCGCCAGCCAATTTCGCCTCGGTTTTTTTGCTGATTATTTTCCCTCGTCGGTCGTTAAAGGCATGTTAAGTGCTATTGGGATTCTTTTAATTTTCAAACAAATTCCACTGGCATTCACCCTTTCAAAAAACTTTGGTGAACTTAAATTTCACTTGCTTGAAGCCAGCGAAGGCTCTTATATACATCCACTATTAAACTTGAGTTTCCATATCAATACTGGTGCTGTATTTTTATCTTCCTTATCTCTTTTCACACTTTTTTATTTTGAAAAAAATAAAACCAAGTATTTCAGCTATATCCCTGCAGCGATTGTCGTTGTGGTCATAGGGACACTTCTCAATGAATGGTTTAACTATCATCACTCCATTCTCACGCAACATGGCCCACATCTGGTCAATATTCCCGCTGCATATTCCTTTGGACAATTCTGGGGACAGTTAGCATCGCCCAATTGGCAGGCATGGAACAACCCCTTGGTTTATTTATATGCTTTTATATTTGCATCCATTACCTCTTTGGAAAGTCTATTAAATACTACCGCATCAGAAAAATTAGATCTAAAGCATCAAATGGTCGATAAGAACCAAGAATTATTTGCCCAAGGCGTGGGTAATATTCTGGCAGGACTAATGGGTGGGCTCCCCATCACCACCGTGATTATTAACACCAGTGTCAACATCCAAAACCATGCAAAGACCAAATTAGCCACGATGTTATATGGTGGTTTATTATTCGCCTCATTTTTTTTACTGGCAGAACTTATCAATCGCATTCCCATTTGTATCCTTGCAAGCATTCTGATATACACCGGTTACAAACTCACCCAGCCCAAAATTTACCTGCAGATTTACCGTCAAGGTATGATTCGTTTTATTCCATTTATCATTACAGTCATCGCAGTGGTTTTATTTAACGTATTATTCGGCGTATTGCTAGGACTGTTGGTTAATATCTTTTTTATTCTTAAATATAATAGCCAAGCACGTATTGATATCATTCAAGAAACCTATGCACACGGCAAAATTAACCGCCTAATACTGCCTCAACAAACCACATTTTTAAATAAGGCTTCCATCATTGCCGAACTCAATACCATTCCAAAACATTCCCAACTTATTATTGACGCGCGTTATGCGGAATTTATTGACAAAGAAATCACCGAATACATCCATGATTTTTCCACAGAACAAGCCCCACTTCGCCATATTGCATTGAACCTCATCGGTTTTAAAGAAAACTACAATATTTCAAATCATATTAATTTTATCAATGTCACCACCTATGATACTCAAGCACAACTAACGCCCCTTTCAGCCCTCAATATTTTACGTGAAGGTAATGAACGATTTCTGAAAGGCAAGCGCATACACCGCAGCAATCACATCGATATCCAACATACCTCAGAAGCCCAACACCCAATTGCCATTGTTTTAGGTTGTATTGATTCGAGGGTCCCGGTAGAAACCGTTTTTGATATGACTTTTGGTGACTTATTTTGCGTGCGCGTAGCCGGCAATGTCATCAATGAGGATATTCTTGCAAGTATTGAATATGGTTGTCATGTGGTAGGTGCAAAACTCATTGTGGTATTGGGCCATACTGGTTGTGGCGCTATTCAGTCTGCCTGTAATGATGTCGAAGTCGGCCATATCACACAACTGCTGGCAAAAATCAAACCTGCCATCACAGCCTCACAGCTGATGCATCCCAAACCATCCGATACCGTAACAACCGTCACACACCTTAATGTGGCCAATAGTATGTTAGAAATTTTTCATGGTAGCACTATCTTAAAAAATCTAGTTGTTGAAAATAAAATTGGTATCATTGGTGCCATTTATGATATCAAAACGGGTCAGGTTAAATTTTCAATGTATGACAGTGAAATTCAATTATTCAATAATTCAGAAAATCTGACATTTGTTGATGCCATAAAGCAATGGTATCACGATGAATAATGATATATTTCCTCCAATATGCTTAACAAAAATCAAAATATGATTTAGGATAGGCTTGATATTTCATATTTAGATGAGGATTCTCCATGAATACTGCAAATTTAAGATATCTTTCGGTCTATTGTCGGCGCTTTCTAAAATATGACCTTATTGCTGGAATCGTCGTATTTCTCGTTGCAATCCCTTTATGTCTTGGGGTGGCTCTTGCTTGCGGTGCGCCTATCTATTCAGGCATTATTAGTGGCATCTGCGGTGGAATCATTGTAGGGATATTCAGTCGTTCGGAACTCAGTGTCAGTGGTCCTTCAGCTGCGATTGTCGCTGTGATGATAAGTGCTATCTCACAACTTCATGACTACCATAGCATCCTTACAGCCATTTTTATCTCAGGACTTCTCCAGGTTTACATGGGCAAAAAAAAATATGGTTTTTTTGCCGATTATATCCCAACCAGTGTCATCCAAGGGATGCTATCTGCCATCGGTATTTTATTAATCATCAAGCAAGTACCATTGGCCTTCACGCTCTCTAAAAATTTAGCTGATTTAAAAATTCTATTGGTCGATGCCACTGAAGGATTGGGTGCACATCCAGCAATTAACTTTTCTTTACACATCAATCCAGGCGCTGCTATTTTATCAAGCTTATCCTTAATCATTC
>JAKFUY010000047.1 GCA_021732495.1 Legionellales bacterium
GGCGATAATGTTAAATTAATGGTAAATTTGCACTCTCCAATTGCTATGGATGAAGGCTTGCGTTTTGCGATTCGTGAAGGCGGTCGTACAGTAGGCGCAGGTGTAGTTGCAAAAATCATTGCATAATTTCTTGGGCAAGGTTATAATCTTGCCCTTATAAATACAGGCCAGTAGCTCAACTGGCAGAGCGGCGGTCTCCAAAACCGCAGGTTGGGGGTTCGATCCCCTCCTGGCCTGCCAAACCTTTTATATGCGAAGTCACATGTTAGCAAAAAATATTTACATATGGATTTTAATTGCTTTGGTTGCATCTATAAATTTTTCGATGCAATTTTTTCTTAATTTAGATGCTAAGTATCAACTTATTGGCTGGTTGTCGACTATCGCAATTATTTCCTTGTTGTACCTAACGACAGAAAGTTTCAAGAACCTGAAGGAATTAATTTTAGCGTCATATAATGAAGTAAAGAAAGTCGTATGGCCTACTAAGCAAGAAACAATTCAAACCACTTTGATTGTAATTGTCATGGTCTCGGTTACCGGTGTTATCCTTTGGCTTTTAGATAACGTTATGATTTGGTTAATTGCAAAATTAGCGCTTTTAGGGTGAGATGAACTGTGGATGAACTAAAGACAAAACAATGGTATGTTGTTCATGCTTATTCAGGGTATGAGAATTTTGTAATGCGTGAAATTTTACAAAGAGCGCAATTGCAAAATGTAACAGATAGAATTGGCGAAATTGTAGTTCCTTCTGAAGAAGTGATTGAAATGCGAGCCGGTCAAAAAAGAAAGACCACTCGAAAATTCTTTCCAGGTTATGTGTTGGTTCAGATGATAATGGACGATGAAACCTGGCATATGATCCGCTCTATACCTCGCGTATTTGGTTTCATAGGTGGAACTAGTCAATCGCCCACACCTATTTCTGAAAAAGAAGCTAATGCTATTTTAAGACGAGTTGAAGAGGGAGCCACCAAGCCTAGACCTAAGGTCCTATTTGAGCCTGGTGAAGTTGTGCGTGTTAAAGATGGTCCTTTCGTTGATTTTAATGGGGTTGTTGAAGAAGTGAATTATGAAAAAAACAAACTCCGTATCTCAGTGCTTATTTTTGGGCGGTCCACGCCAGTTGAATTGGAATTTAGCCAAGTTGAAAAGGGCTAAATTCATTAGGGGAGTTTTTTCATCGGGAAAAAACGTTGACCCACATTTAGGAGTAAAAAATGGCAAAAAAAATTGATGCTTATATTAAGCTACAAATTCCTGCTGGGAAGGCAAATCCAAGTCCCCCAGTCGGCCCCGCATTAGGTCAACGCGGTGTAAATATCATGGGTTTTTGTAAAGAGTTCAACGCTGCTACTCAGCATTTAGAGCCTGGCATGCCTATTCCTGTCATCATTAGCGTCTATTCCGACAGGTCTTTTACCTTCCAATTAAAAACACCACCTGCTTCTGTTTTACTTAGAAAGACAGCGGGATTGGCAAAGGGAAGCTCTAATCCAAATACTAAAAAAGTTGCTAAGGTTACGCGTCAACAATTGTTGGATATTGCTTTGTTGAAACAACCTGATTTGACTGCTGCTTCAGAGCAAGCTGGAATTAACACAATTGCTGGAACCGCACGCAGCATGGGTATTGAAGTCGAAGAAGGGGCAAACTAATGTCAAAGTTAACTAAAAACCAAAAATTAATTCGTGAGACAGTTGCTCTTGGTTCAGTTTTTAAAGCAGAGCAAGCCGTTGATCTTTTGAAAAAATTTAAATCTAAAAAATTTGATGAAAGTGTTGATGTCGCTATCAATTTAGGCGTTGATCCTCGTAAGTCTGATCAAGTTGTCAGATCATCTACTTTATTACCTAAAGGCACTGGTAAAGTTGTTCGTGTAGGTGTATTCGCTCAAGGCGAACTAGCTGAAAAAGCAAAAAAAGCTGGTGCAGACCGCGTGGGATTCGAAGATTTGGCTGAAGAAATTAAAGCTGGAAATATGCCATACGATGTCATTATTGCTACACCTGACGCTATGCGCTTAGTCGGCCAATTGGGCCAGGTTTTAGGTCCTCGAGGTTTGATGCCTAATCCTAAAGTCGGCACCGTAACCATGCAAATCGAAAATGCTGTTCGAGATGCTAAAGCTGGCCAGGTTCGCTATAGAACAGACAAAAACGGTATTATCCATTGCTCTGTTGGAAAGGTCTCCTTCAATCCAGCTGATGTTGTTGAAAATATCAATGCATTAATAGCTGATCTTAAAAAATTAAAGCCTGTCTCTACAAAAGGGATTTATATTAAGAAGGTTACTCTGTCCTCCACAATGGGCCCTGGATTGGCGCTTGATTTATCATCACTTTCCATATAAAATAATCCACCATTTATAAGTATTCACGGCATTGACTAGTCGATGCCGTCGAAGACCGCAGGTGTGAAAACTTAATTTCCTGCGCAGACGGTGTCGTGTAAAAGCACGCACCATATTTGCAAACCGTGAAATGGTTTGTTAACGAAGGAGGTCAGTAACGTGACATTGTCTTTAGCTGCTAAAAAAATTGTTGTTCAAGAAGTGAATCAGGTAGCGAAAAAGGCTGTGTCAGCAGTTGTTGCAGACTACCGTGGCTTAACAGTAAACCAAATGACTCAGTTGCGAGCTGCTGCTCGTCAAGCAGATGTTTATTTAAGAGTCGTCCCCAATAATTTGGCAAGACGTGCTTTCGAAGATACATCATTTTCTTGCTTGGAAGAGAAATTGGTAGGGCCTCTGTTTATTGCTTTGTCGATGAATGCCCCTAGTGATGCTGCACGCTTATTAAAAGATTTTGCTAAAAACTTTGAGAAATTGGAAGTTAAAGCATTATCAGTAAGCGGAAAAGCATTTGGCGCCGAACATTTACAAGCAATTGCGAGTTTACCAACTCGTAATGAAGCTCTCGCTAAGTTACTTTATGTCATGCGCGCACCCATTGAAAAAATGGTGCGTACAATTGCTGAGCCAAAAGCTAAACTGGTTCGTACTATGGTCGCTATCAAGGATTTGAAATCTGCATAGCATCAGGTCGTGTAATTTATTTTTTATTTTAGGAGTTCAAAATGGCTATTTCGCAAAAAGATATTTTAGAAGCCATCTCTAATATGTCAGTATTAGAAGTTGTTGATTTAATCGAAGCAATGGAAGAAAAATTTAATGTTTCTGCCGCTTCATTTGCTATGCCTGCCGCTGCTGCTGCACCTGCTGCCGCTGCTGCTGAAGAAAAAACTGAATTCAATGTTGTTATGACTAGCTTCGGTGAGAACAAAGTTAATGTGATCAAGGCTATTCGCACTATCACTGGCCTTGGTTTGAAAGAAGCTAAAGATTTAGTTGAAGGTGTACCATCTTTAGTTAAAGAAGCAATTTCTAAAGCTGATGCTGATTCACTGAAGAAACAGTTAGAAGAAGCTGGAGCTACAGTAGAGATTAAATAAATATCTCTTTTTTATTGATAACCCAGTGGTGTTTTACACCACTGGGTTATATGTTTTTGTAAATTGACAATGATCATCTGACAGAGGATAGAATATGACCGAAGCAAATGCTCAACCCAACTTTTCCTTCGCTGAAAAAAAACGATTTCGCAAGAGCTTTGGCAAACAGAATGACCAAATACAGATACCAAATCTCTTAGAGATACAGTTAAATTCATATCAAGATTTTATTGGCACAGGTCATTCTAATACTGATTTTTCTAAAACAGGTTTGCATTCAGCATTTTTATCAATTTTCCCGATTCAGAGCTTCTCTGGAAATGCTAGTTTAAGTTACGTTTCCTATACCTTAGGTGAAGCACCTTTTAATGTAAGAGAATGTAAGCTCAGAGGATTAACCTTTGCAGCTCCCCTTCGTGTCAAAGTTCGTTTAACTGTTTTCGATAAAGAATCTCCCTTAGATGTCAAACCAATTAAGGACATTCGAGAGCAAGAAGTTTTTATGGGCGAACTCCCTTTAATGACCGAAGAAGGAACATTCATTATCAATGGTACTGAACGAGTGGTTGTATCCCAGTTGCACCGTTCACCAGGCGTTATATTCGAGCATGACAAGGGTAAGACGCATTCATCCGGAAAATTGTTGTATTCAGCTCGCATTATTCCTTATCGTGGCTCATGGTTGGATTTTGAATTTGATCCAAAAGACTGTTTATTCGCCCGTATTGATAGACGTCGAAAACTCCCTGTGACTGTTATCTTAAGAGCATTAGGATTGTCAGTTGAAGATATTTTAACGCATTTTTTCTCCGTTATTTCATGCAAAATCAGCACAGGTGAATTTAAAATTGAACTTCAGCCTGATCGCTTACGTGGAGAGATTGCCCAGTTTGATATAAAAAACCCAGAAACTGGCGAAGTAATCATTGAAGAAAGTCGTCGCATTACAGCACGGCATGTCAAGACTATGGAAAAATCAGGAATGAAAGAACTGATTGTTCCTTCTTCATACCTGGTAGGCAAAGTTCTTGCAAAATCCGTAATAAATACAGAAACCGGCGAAATAATTGCAGATGCCAACAAAGAAATTACAAATCAGTTGATCGAACAATTTACAGCGGCTAATGTCACGGATTTTCAAATCATATACACCAATGACATCGACCATGGTCCATATATTTCAGATACCTTAAGAGCCGATTCTACATCTACTCAATTAGAAGCATTGGTTGAAATTTATAGAATGATGCGCCCTGGCGAACCGCCTACTAAAGATGCTGCTGAATCTTTGTTTCAAAATCTTTTCTTTGAAGCTGAAAGATATGACTTGTCTGAAGTTGGACGTATGAAGTTCAATCGTCGATTGGGGAGACTCAATGACGAAGGTGAAGGTACACTCACCCACACAGATATTATCGATGTTGTCAAAACCCTTATCTCCATACGAAATGGTATGGGGATTGTTGACGATATTGATCATCTAGGCAATCGTCGCGTTCGTAGTGTTGGTGAAATGGCTGAAAACCAATTCCGTGTTGGTCTTGTTCGCGTAGAACGTGCTGTTAAGGAAAGATTGAGTTTAGCTGAATCTGAGAATTTGATGCCGCAAGATTTGATTAATGCCAAACCTGTATCTGCAGCTATTAAAGAATTTTTCGGTTCTAGTCAATTATCCCAGTTTATGGATCAAGTAAATCCATTATCTGGAATTACGCATAAGCGTCGTGTATCAGCACTAGGCCCAGGTGGCTTAACGCGTGAAAGAGCAGGGTTTGAGGTTCGTGACGTTCATACAACCCATTACGGTCGTGTATGTCCAATTGAAACCCCAGAGGGTCCTAACATTGGGTTAATCAACTCCTTGTCTGTTTACGCCAGAACCAATCGATATGGATTTATCGAAACCCCCTGCAGAAAAGTCATTGATGGTAAACTTACTGATGAGATTGTCTATTTATCAGCAATTGAAGAAGTTGATCAATATATTGCGCAATCTAATATTCCTGTCGATAAAAATGGCTATATCCAAGCTGATTTAGTTCCATGTCGTCACCAAAATGAATTTTCATTAACAACGCCTGATAAAATTAATTTTATGGACGTGTCACCTAAACAGATCGTTTCAGTTGCGGCTTCATTAATTCCATTCCTTGAGCATGATGATGCGAACCGCGCGCTGATGGGATCAAATATGCAACGTCAGGCAGTTCCTACCTTAAAAGCTGAAAAACCTTTTGTTGGAACCGGCATGGAGAGAACTGTTGCTGCTGATTCTGGAGTGGCTGTTGTTGCCAAACGAGGTGGAATAGTAGATTTAGTTGATGCTTCTCGAATCGTTATTCGGGTGAATAATGAGGAAACCATCGCTGGAGAAACTGGTGTAGACATTTATAACCTCACCAAATATTTCCGTTCTAACCAGGATACATGTATTAATCAAACTCCGATCGTTAATCAGGGTGATGTGATACAACGCGGTGATATTCTAGCTGATGGTCCTTGCACTGATTTAGGCGAGTTAGCATTAGGTCAGAATTTGTTAGTAGCGTTTATGCCTTGGAATGGCTATAACTTCGAGGATTCTATACTTATTTCTGAACGCGTTGCTCGTGAAGATCGTTTTACCACTATCCATATAGAGGAATTAACCTGTATCGCTCGTGACACCAAACTAGGCTCTGAAGAGGTAACTTCGGATATTCCTAATATCGGCGAGTCAGCACTTTCCAAACTCGATGAATCTGGGATTGTATACATTGGAGCAGAAGTACGCGCAGGTGACATTCTTGTTGGAAAAGTGACACCTAAGGGTGAAACGCAACTTACTCCCGAAGAAAAACTTCTTCGTGCCATCTTTGGTGAAAAAGCTTCCGATGTGAAGGATAGTTCCTTGCGCGTACCCTCAGGAATGAATGGTACTGTTATTGATGTTCAGATCTTCACTCGAGATGGTCTTGATAAGGACGCAAGAGCGAAAAGCATTGAAGAATCACACCTGGCTGAAATTCGTAAGGACTTACAGGATGAAAGACGTCTTCGTGAGGAAGATATCTACCAACGTGTACATGATTTATTAGAAGGCTCAATATCAGTTGGTGGTCCTTCACAGATCAAACCGAATATTCCTATTACCTCGGAAGCTCTCCGATTAGTCCAGCCTAATAAATGGTTCGATATTAAATTGTCTGATGAAAGCAAAGCAAGCAAAATTGAGCAATTGTCTCGACAAATGGAACTGTTACATAAAGAAATTGAAAAGCGCTTCAATGAGGGTCGACAAAAAATCATTCAGGGTGATGATCTGGCCCCGGGTGTTTTAAAGATTGTTAAAGTTTATATGGCTGTTAAACGCCGGTTACAACCTGGCGATAAAATGGCCGGGCGTCATGGTAATAAAGGGGTAATTTCCATCGTTGTCTCAATGGAAGATATGCCTTATATGGCCGATGGAACACCTGTTGATATCGTTCTCAATCCTTTGGGAGTGCCTTCGCGTATGAATATTGGCCAGGTATTGGAAACCCACCTTGGTCTAGCAGCGAAGTCCCTAGGAAATAAGATTGATGTGATGTTAAATAACAATGCCTCACTCGAGGAGCTTCGTGAGTTCTTAAATAAAATTTACAATCATGATGGTCAACGGGTCAATATTTGCTCACTTACCAATAATGAGTTGATGGAGCTTGCTGAAAACCTACGGCATGGTGTTCCCATGGCCACTCCAGTTTTCGATGGAGCCAGTGAAGCAGAAATTAAGTCAATGCTTAAGCTTGCTGATGTTCCAGAAAATGGAAAATTGGTCTTGTTTGATGGACGAACCGGAAACCAATTTGATAATACAGTCGCTGTTGGTTATATGTACATGCTGAAATTGAACCACTTGGTTGATGACAAGATGCATGCGCGTTCAACGGGTTCATATAGTCTTGTTACCCAACAACCACTTGGTGGTAAGGCTCAGTTTGGTGGACAACGCTTCGGAGAAATGGAGGTATGGGCTTTAGAGGCCTATGGAGCTGCATATACTTTACAGGAAATGTTGACCGTTAAGTCAGATGATGTGAACGGAAGAACTAAAATCTATAAGAATATTGTAGATGGTGATCATCGAATGGATGCCGGAATGCCTGAATCCTTTAACGTATTATTGAAAGAGATTAAAGCTCTCGGTATTGATATAGACCTAAGTCACGAGTAGTTATATCCACCGAAATACCTGATGGTATTTCGGTATTTTGTTTTATATGAAATATTATTAATTCATTTAATGGGAGACTAAACTTGGCTAGTTTAATAAACGAACCCATGAAGAAAAAACCAGTAATGAGCGATTTACTTGGTTTGATTAAGCATCAAGGTTATTCAGACGAATTTAACGCCATTAAAATCGGCCTAGCTTCTCCTGAGCTTATCCGTTCCTGGTCTTATGGCGAAGTAAAAAAACCAGAGACGATCAATTATCGTACTTTTAAACCAGAACGTGATGGCCTATTTTGCGCAAAAATATTTGGACCCACTAAGGACTTTGAATGCCTCTGTGGAAAATATAAGCGCTTAAAACATCGCGGTGTAATTTGTGAAAAATGTGGAGTAGAGGTTACACTCGCCAAGGTTCGCCGTGAAAGAATGGCCCATATCGAGTTAGCTAGCCCTGTTGCGCATATTTGGTTTTTAAAATCACTCCCTTCTCGAATTGGTTTATTGCTTGATATGACCCTAAGAGACATTGAACGAGTGCTCTATTTTGAATCATTTGTTGTGATCGATCCGGGCTTAACTGAGCTTGAAAAAGGGCAATTGCTGAATGATGAAGTTTATCTAGATGCATTAGAACAACATGGGACTGAGTTTGATGCTCGTATGGGTGCAGAAGCAGTACGTGATCTCTTAAAACAAATTGATATTGATGAAGAAATAAAAACATTAAGAGAAGAGCTGCCAATAACCAATTCTGACACTAAAATCAAGAAAATAACCAAACGCTTGAAACTCCTAGAAGCATTTAAAGAATCGGGCAACCATCCTGAATGGATGATTATGAGCGTATTGCCAGTATTGCCACCAGATTTGCGTCCCTTGGTGCCATTAGATGGTGGTCGATTTGCAACATCTGACCTAAATGACTTATATCGTAGGGTGATCAATCGTAATAATCGATTGAAACGTTTATTAGATTTAAGTGCACCTGATATTATCGTACGCAATGAAAAGAGGATGTTACAAGAGGCGGTTGATGCATTGCTAGATAATGGTCGTCGTGGACGTGCCATTACGGGCTCGAATAAGCGTCCCCTCAAATCATTGGCTGATATGATCAAGGGTAAACAAGGTCGTTTCCGCCAAAACCTATTAGGTAAGCGTGTAGACTACTCTGGACGCTCTGTAATTGTGGTAGGTCCTACATTGCGCCTCCATCAATGCGGGTTGCCAAAACGAATGGCCCTTGAACTCTTCAAACCATTTATTTTCAGTAAATTAGAATTCCGCGGACTAGCTACGACCATTAAAGCGGCAAAAAAAATGGTGGATAGAGAGGAACCTGTGGTTTGGGATGTATTGGAAGAAGTGATTAGAGAGCATCCTGTGCTTCTCAACCGTGCGCCTACACTTCACCGTTTAGGAATTCAAGCCTTTGAGCCTGTCTTAATTGAAGGTAAGGCTATTCAGCTTCATCCTTTGGTTTGTACAGCTTATAATGCGGATTTTGACGGCGACCAAATGGCTGTTCACGTTCCACTGACCTTAGAGGCCCAGCTCGAAGCACGCTCGTTGATGATGTCTACAAATAATATTTTATCTCCAGCCAATGGAGAACCTATTATCGTTCCTAGTCAGGACGTGGTATTAGGTCTATATTATCTAACGCGTGACAAGCTTAATGCCAAAGGCGAGGGCAATATATATATAAATCCTGATGAAGTTTTGACAGCCTATGAATTAAAAATGGTGGAATTGCATGCGCGTATCAAATTGCGTGTTGCAATTGAATCTATCGAAGGTGAGTTGGACTATCGCATAGTAGAGACTACAGCTGGTAGAGCAATCTTTTCCACGATATTGCCAAAAGGTATGTCAATCGACCTCATCAATAAAGCGATGACTAAAAAAGCGATCTCTAGGGTGCTCGATCACTGCTATCGATATCATGGTCTTAAGGAAACAGTTATCTTCGCTGACCAATTAATGTATATGGGTTTTGAGTATGCAACGCGAAGTGCTGCTTCTATTGGTATTGATGATATGGAGATACCAAAAGATAAGCCTGTAATCATTGAAAAAGCCTATGATGAAGTACGTGAGATTGAAGCCCAATTCCGTTCAGGTTTGGTCACCAATGGAGAGCGCTACAATAAAGTTGTCGATATTTGGTCAAGGACATCTGAAATGGTTGCAAAATCAATGATGTCCAATATTGCCACCCAAAAACATACTGCCAAAGACGGAATTGTTTCTAATCAACCTTCATTTAATCCTATTTTTATGATGGCTGATTCTGGAGCGCGGGGTTCGGCAGCGCAGATACGTCAGTTGGCGGGTATGCGTGGATTAATGTCGGCACCAGATGGCTCGATCATTGAAACCCCGATCACGGCAAATTTCCGTGAAGGTTTGAACGTATTTCAATACTTTATTTCAACCCACGGGGCTCGTAAAGGTCTAGCAGATACCGCTTTGAAAACAGCGAATTCTGGATATCTGACACGACGTTTGGTGGATGTTGCCCAGGACGTGGTCATTACAGAAATTGACTGCGGTACTGAAAATGGCATACTCATGAATCCTCTCATTGAGGGTGGTGATATTGTTGAGCCTTTACATGAACGCGTTTTGGGTCGCGTCGTATGTCAGGATGTGTACTTACCAGGAAAAACTGAGCCTTTAGTCGCTGCTGGCACTTTATTAGACGAACATTGGGTTGATTTGCTTGAGAAAAAGGGTGTGGATCAGGTATTAGTCCGCTCACCAATCGCTTGTGAAACAAGATTTGGCTTATGTGCGAATTGTTATGGCCGTGATCTTGCTCGTGGACATCTTGTTAATATTGGAGAGGCAGTCGGGATTATAGCTGCTCAATCCATTGGTGAACCAGGAACACAGCTTACAATGCGTACCTTCCACATTGGGGGAGCTGCTTCTCGTTCATCAGCTGCAAATAACATCCAGGTTAAAAATAAAGGTACAATTAAACTTCACA
>JAKFUY010000167.1 GCA_021732495.1 Legionellales bacterium
CGAGTTTTTTGTTTGCTTCACGTCTTTTAGTGAAGCTAATAAAAAACTGAGCAGGCAAGCGTAGCGCGGCAGTAAGCTGAAGTAGAATTATTTAAAGTTGAGGCGACAACTTTGTTGACAAACACCGCATCCAAGGATCAGCCCGATTACAAGGGTGCTTCAAAATACTGGATGAAATTTATCAAAAGCGAGAAAAAGCTTTAATTTTTATCGAATATAACGATTGGCATCGCCCTGACTTCTTAAGCAATATGATCAAGTCTCGATACTCTCTTAAAGAACTGCCCATGGTTATTAATGGTCAAGTTAACTCAAAGACCAGACAGGAGCGTGTTGAAGAGTTTCAAAAAGAGCGGGATGTATTTGATGTTATGCTTCTGTCACCACGTGCTGGAGGGGTTGGATTAACATTAACAGCAGCCAACCATATTATTCATCTTACTCGTTGGTGGAACCCTGCTGTAGAAGATCAAGCGAATGATCGTGTCTATCGTATTGGGCAAGATCGCCCAGTCCATATATATTACCCAATGGCTATACATCCTGATTTGCCTAATAGTTGTTTTGACAACAACCTTAATCAATTGTTACGTAAGAAGCGGTTTTTGAGTGAGGAAGTACTTATTTCTCTCCCGAATGAGGAAGGAACTCTGGAAGCACTTATGGGTGAAACATTTGATGCACGCCATATATTTAAAATTGGCTTAGCAGAGAGTTATAGCATTTCACCTGAGTATTTTGAGCCTTATGTTATCCAAAGATTACAGCGAGTTGCATCTGAGCAAGGGTTTCTAGTTCGAGCCACCCCAGAAAGTTACGATGGCGGAGCAGATATCATTATTGAGACTCTGGATGGTCAGATTGTGGCGTTGATTCAATGCAAGCATGTTAGTAGTGAAGATAAAACACCCCGAGACATTGTTTCTGATTTAGAGCGGGCTGTGGCTAATTATGATTGCATTAAGCCAGTGATGAAAATTGGTATTACGAACGCCAGTCAAATTAATCAAGTGGATCAACAATGGGAAAAACAATCGGCTCTACATAAGATTATTTACGGTGAACAAGGATTGAAGCCCGAGGTTTTATTTAGAGAGCTCGTTGGTTACTAATGACTGATATAAACGTTTCGCAGGTACAGGTAATTTAATTCATATTGAGATAAATTGTATGCAACAGATTAAGAATAACCAGTTTTTATTTTCTCCATCAGACTTAATTACCTTCCTCGGTTGCCACCACGCCCTTTATCTTGATTTAAAACGCCATACAGATGCAATTGAACCCGCTGAAGACAGTACGACAAATAAGCTGCTGCAAGAAAAAGGGTATCAACATGAAGAAAATTATCTTCAATCGTTAAAAGACGAAGGCAAAACCATTATTGAAATTCCTAAAAGCCAATCCTCTCAAGAGCGCGTTCAATTAACTATTGAAGCACTAAAATCTGGCGCTGATGTGATTTATCAAGCTAGGTTTTATGATTATCCATGGCGTGGTGATGCGGATTTTTTAATTAGAACAGAACAGCCATCTAAGCTAGGAGCGTTTAGTTATGAAGTATATGACACCAAGTTAAGTCGAACACCGGAACCCAAGCACGTCATGCAATTATGTGTTTACAGCGAGCTACTTGAAAAAACTCAAGGTATTCGGCCAAAGTTAATGCACTTGGTACTTGGTGATAAATCATTGGCGGAATTTAGAGTTGATGATTTTTTCCAATATTATCAGAAAGCAAAACAACGCTTTGAAACCTATATTAAAAGCCCTCCAGTTAGTTCATATCCACAGCCATGTAATCATTGTCAATTTTGTCATTGGCGTGATCGGTGTAAAGAGCAATGGCAGGATGATGATCATTTAAGTTTGGTTGCTAATATCCAACGCTCTCAAATTGATAAGTTATTAAAGGCCAATGTTGATTCTGTAGGTGCTTTAGCAGCATTGTCGCTAGATACTAAAATCGAAGAGCTCAATAAAGACACTTTTTATCGCCTACATTCCCAAGCTAAATTGCAAGCTCATAAACGCAACACGGGCGATAATAAATTTGAAATTCTCGATTCATTACCCACCAAAGGTTTTGAGCGTTTACCATTGCCGGATGATGGTGATTTATTTTTTGATATGGAGGGAGATCCACTTTATCCTTCAGGGCTTGAATACTTGTTTGGTATATATTATCGAAAAAATGGAAAAGAAATTTTTAAACCGTTTTGGGCGCATAGTCATGAAGAGGAACATCAAACATTTAAAGAGTTTATGTCATTTATTAGTGAGCATATAGCGCAATTCCCTAATGCCTTCATCTACCATTACAACCACTATGAAACAACGGCACTCAAACGACTGGCTTGTCGTTATGGGGCTTGTGAAGAACAGCTCGATATTCTTTTGCGCCAAAGGAAATTCATTGATCTTTATCAAGTTGTTCGCGAAGGAATACGTACCTCTGAGCCAGGGTATTCAATCAAAAATCTTGAAACATTCTACATGGAAAAACGGGATAATGCCGTTGCAACAGCAATGGATAGTATCATCGTTTACAACCAATGGCGTGTGACCGCTGAACCCAACCTATTACAGGAAATAGCAGATTATAATGAGGTTGATTGTTTATCGACTTTACGGTTGCGGGACTGGTTAATTGAATTAAAACCAGAAAGCAGCAGTTGGTTTGATCTCAATCAAATCGAGGAAAAAGACTTTTCTCGCGAACGTTATGATTGGGAAGTGGAATACGAGCGCTTTCAGGAAAAACTGACTTGTGAGCCGAACCATCCAGATGCCGAGATGCGCAAACGTCTTGTTCATTTGTTGGAATTTCATTATCGAGAATATAAGCCTAAGTTTTGGGCGATGTATGAGCGTCAAAACAAATTTGAAGATGAATTGATTGCAGATGCAGAGTGTATCGGCGGTCTAGTTCGATATGGGGTGCCTGAACCAGTAAAACAATCATATGTATACAGTTACCGTTTCCCTCCCCAAGAATATAAGCTTCGTATTGATGACTTAGTGACGAATACAGCAACCAGAAAATCAACTGGATCGCTTGTTGATATAGATGATCTTCAAGGGCTGCTTAAAATTAAACTGGGTGTTAAAAGCGGAGAGCCACCCGAAAGGTTATCGATTGGGCCGGGTTATCCATTTAAAGTAAGTGACATTCGCGCGGCAATTTATCGGGTAGCTGATAATGTTGTTGAGGGAAAAAACGATTATCAAGCCATTAGAAATATATTAAGTAAAGAACTGCCATGTATTAAAGGAAAGCAACGTGGCGAACCCATTGTTAAGTCCAGTGATACACAGCGTGAAATTCTTGAAGCCATTAGTAATTTAGACAATAGCTATTTATTTATTCAAGGGCCACCTGGAGCGGGGAAAACATACACCTGTAGCCATGTGATTGCTCAACTAATACGTAGTGGGAAAAGAGTCGGCATTGCATCAAACTCTCATAAAGCGATTCATAATATACTTGATGGCATTGAAAGTGTTGCTGTAGAGATAGGATTGCAATTTAAAGGCTTAAAAAAAGCAAGTAAACAAAATGATGATTCGTATTATCACGGAAATTATATCGAAAACACGGATAGTAAAGCCCAGAGCATACAAGGGTATTCTCTCGTAGCTGGTACTGTGTGGTTTTTTTCCGAACCTCATTTGGATGGGCAACTGGATTATTTGTTTGTTGATGAGGCAGGTCAAGTCGCTGTTGCTAATATTGTGGCTATGGGTACATCTGCTAAAAATATCATTCTTGTTGGCGATCAAATGCAGCTAAGCCAACCCATTCAAGGAACACACCCTGGTGATGCGGGTTTATCCATCCTAGATTTTCTGCTTGGTGATCATGCAACTATCCCGCCTGAACAAGGTGTATTCTTGGATAATACACGTCGAATGCGTCAAAGCGTATGTCAATTTATTTCACAGGCCTTCTATGAGGGGCGTTTACATGCTCACGAATCCACTGCCGCCCGAGAGTTAGTATTTGATGGTATGAACTTACCTAATGAGGGAGTTCATGTCATAGCGGCCACCCATGAAGGCTGCTCTCAAAAAAGCGTAGAGGAAGGCCGTATTATCAAGTCAATCTATAATGACCTACTAAAGCAGCACTTCAAAGATGACGCAGCACAACCACGACCACTATCCATGAATGATATTCTTATTGTTACTCCATACAACGTTCAAGCGAATTACTTGCAGTCTATTTTACCGCAAGGTGCCAGAGTAGGAACCGTTGATAAATTTCAGGGACAGGAAGCGCCAGTAGTGATTATTTCGATGGTTACCTCAAGCGTAGAAGATTTGCCGAGAAATATTGAATTTCTTTACAGCAAGAATCGTATGAATGTGGCGGTATCACGTGCGCAGTGCTTAGCGGTGGTTGTCGCAAATCCTAATCTCATGGAAGTGCCATGTAAAACAGTAGAACAAATAAAATTGGTCAATACATTTTGTTGGCTTCATGAGTATGCACACAATAACCCTCTTGCGTGACGAAAGTGACAGACGTGATACTTGGATAAACTTTTATTTTTATCAAAAACGAACAAAAGAACATTAAGCTCTATATTTATCCATATATTTTATGCCCCATAAGTTTAAAATAGCTAGATGTGTTTTGTTTGGTCATTCTTGGGCCGAAACAAAAGATTGGCTTGTTTAGCTAATAATGGGGGCTTAAAGGGCCTAGCAGAGAGCACAAAGGAACGTTTATAGGAACGTTTTCTAAATTTTCACTTAATCAGATTTTTTAAAAACCGCTACAGGCCTTATCAGCCTTGGTGCCGTTGCGCGGAATCGAACCGCGGGCCTATTGATTACGAATCAATTGCTCTACCAACTGAGCTACAACGGCTTAACTAAAAATTTTAAATACTTGTATTGACATAGGCAATACCCCATGTTAATTTAATTTCGTTTTAAGATCCAACCGCTATTCATGGAAGAATAATATGTATAAACTCTCGATTATCCTCGGCAGTTCTGTTGACTTGTATCTAGTTATTATATCCGTTGCAAGCCTATGTGCTTTTACTTGTGTACTCATTTACTATAAAAACCAGCCTATTCTTTACTCTCAAAACAATCTAATTAAAGAACAGTCTTTATATATTGATTCTTTAAAACATAAAATCACCTATCTTTATAATGGTCTTTTTGAACTTGAAGAATTAATAGAGAATCTGTTAGCACAAGAAAATGATTGTCAGCGTTATGAAGTACATTTAGAACATAAAAATAGGATTATTCGAAATACTAATATCTAAGGCCTGCTCGATTGTGAAATTCAGTGTCATTTGAAATATTAGAAAACAACGCATAAAGATGATTAGGCTGCAAAGTATAGCTTGAAAAATACTCTTCAATCATTGAAATATACTCTGGAGTATCTATCCATCTGCGACCAAATAAGGTATTTAATTTAATTAGAAAATAATCTTTATCTTGACCTGATAAATTGAATGGTTGAAACACATGGGCATATTCTTCAAAACTGGTTTCCCCTGTGTGTATTTTTTGAAAAACGTTGATCATCTCATGCTGTTGTCCTAGGGTTAATGAAATAAAATTCTCTTTGATAATTGAGTCTGAGAAAGATACTAGAAGTTGTCTTAGGCTTCGAGGAGTTAGTTTCTCATAGAAATGTTTTTCTGTGATGATAGGTAATAGATGTTGATACAACACCTGAATCTCACCAGGCTTATCTGAGAACATATCATCCCTATCATATTCAATTCGTCCTCGATGTATATAAAAATTTCCATAACGATTGCAATGATGTAATACTTTTATCATTAAATGCGCTTTAACATCAAAATTTTGATATTCATTTTGTTTTTTAAGCGCAAGCCATAAGGTGACTATAAACTCAAGCTGTTGTGGCTCAAGTAACTGATGTCTCAATGAAATTGTTCTCGGATCATTTCCTCCCCACTCCTGTTCATTTGAAATCAGGCGCCAGGCACTATGATAATGATTTTGATAGTAAGTCTTCAACATCGATACACGTTCGTGTCCAAATACGCGTTGGCGATATTTAACAAAATCATTCCACTCTAATGGAAGAACATGAACATTTTGTTTATTATCTACATAACAGGCTTGATGCTGATAATACTCACTTGCAAGAAAACTTCTAAACTCTTGAAGATGATGCTGAATAAATGCTGGCGCAGTCGAAGTTAAATAACGTTTTTTTAACACATGATAGTGAAAATTATCCTCATCGCTTAATCCTGGCATCTTTGTAATTTGAGCGCATCTCTCACTTCGGTTTTTCTGTCTAGAATGATAAGGAATCACTGCTAAACCCCATTCTTTGAAAAACATTTCAAAAAAAGAGATATGACTGATTTTTGCTAAAAAATCAGTCTCATAAAAAAGATCAATGCAATATAACAATGATAAACCTAGATTGATGAGAATTGGGGCTATTAACCAAATACTCTGGTAGTAATAAAATAAAGATAAGCTTTCAACGAGCAATCGTGAGAAGAGTTTTGAATAGCTGGTAAACAACCAATACACTGCTTGCGAAAATAATAAAACCAATAAAGACTGATGCAAAAGCAAGCTTACAAGCCAAAGCGATAGCATTTTAGGGAAAATATGATTTATTAAATCTGCATTAATAAATTCAGGGTTAATGTGTTTAAAAAAATATGTGAGGAATTGATTTAAAAAATAATCGATGAATGATATTTCAAAACACCATGAAATAAATGAATGACAATTGATATATTCATTGGTGATCAAAAAACCAAAATACAAACGGAGCGCAGAGACACAAATATCCATAAGAATATTGTAGGTCTTATCTAAAAACTCAAGATATAGATTGTCATATTCAACAATATATTCAGGCATAATAATTAAATCATGACGTGAATATATCGTCTTGTGTTAAGCCTTGTTTCTCAAGTAAGCCTCTTAATGTTTTTAAAGCTTCAATTTGAATTTGGCGAACACGTTCTCTAGTTAAATTGATCTCTCTACCGATTTCCTCGAGTGTCGATTTATCAAAACCTCTCAATCCAAAGCGCCTTGACAACACTTCTTTTTGATTGTCTGATAATACATCTAAAAATTGCTCTAATTGAAGATGAAGACTTTCATCCGTTAGGAAATCAGCTGGATTAACAGACCTCTCATCGGCTAAAGTATCTAATAAGGATTTATTATCATCAAAACCAATAGGAGAGTCTACTGAAGCCATTTTTTCATTTAAGCCCAACATTTTTTCAACTTCTTCAATGGGCACATCAAGCATCTCAGCAATTTCATCGGCAGAAGGTTCATGATCGAGTTTCTGAGTCAGCTGCCTTGCAGCTCTTAAATATACATTCAGCTCTTTTACAACATGAATTGGTAAACGAATGGTTCGTGTTTGGTTCATCAATGCCCTTTCAATCGTTTGACGTATCCACCAAGTGGCATAGGTTGAAAATCGAAATCCACGGGTGGGATCAAACTTCTCAACAGAGCGCATTAAGCCTAAATTTCCTTCTTCTATCAAATCAAGTAGTGGTAATCCACGATGGATATACCGTCTAGAGATTTTAACAACTAAGCGTAAATTTGACTCAATCATTTTTTTTCGAGCTTCGGCATTACCTTGAAGTGCTAAAGTGGCATACTCAACTTCTTCCTTAGCCGTCAATAATGGTGAAAAACCAATTTCATTTAAATAGATTTGTGTAGCATCCAGCATATGGTTACTATAATGATGTTCACGTTGCTTGTCTTCAGGATCAATCTCAATAATATCAGCGAGAAGTTCCTGAGGGGGCTCAATTTCTTCGCTCAAATCAATTTCACTGATATCCACTTCGTTGATATCACTATCATCTAAATTTACAGTCTGCTCAATATTCTTAGCACACATAATATGGCGTCCTTTCAATGATCTGGTAAAATAGAAAAATATCCTTTCTATTACTATAGAAACATTTATCACAGTTCGTCAATAGAAATAGTACATCAATTTATCAAACTGTTAATGAGAAGGTAAAAACTTTAAAGGGTTTAAGACAGAACCACGGTAACGAATTTCAAAATGCAGCCCCCATTCGCCAGTTTGAAGTTTCCCCATGGTTGCGATTTTTTGTCCTGCATGGACACGGTCACCTTCATGTACCAGATTTGAATCATTAAATGCATAGGCTGAAAGAAAATCATTATTATGCTTAATTAAAATTAAATGCCCGTATCCCGGCAACCCATCACCAGCATAGGCCACCACACCCTCTGCAGCTGCTACAATCGGTTGTCTGGGTTGACCTAAAATACCAATTCCTTTTTGCTCGATAGGACGATTAGAATTGGGTTTGGCAATATTGCCTTGAGTAGGCCATTGCCATACACTGCGAGATATTTGAGGTCGATAAGAAACATGAGGCACACGGTTTGCGGGTCGGGTATATTCTTTAGTTTGGCATCCCTTTGGGATCAAACGAATAATTTGACCCGACTTTAAATGATATGGATAGCTAATTTGGTTGGCTTGTGCCAATTGTTCATAGTTTTGATCATATAAAAAAGCAATAGCGTATAAAGTATCACCTGGTCTTACCCTATACGTTGATTGTGATTTATTCATTGAGTATTGTGGATGCAATTCCACAACGGGAGCAATAGTACCTGAATTACAGGAAACTAAACTGCATACACAGACAGCAATTATGAATAATTGATTAGATGAATTGATAAACACAATAACCTATACCTGCTAGTGCCAACATCAACCAAGCTAATTTATCGATCATTTTAACCAGTTTTTTTTCTAACTTTTCACCGTAAAAATAAAAAAGCGTACAAACCAAATAAAAGCGCATGCTTCTACCAATCACTGAACTGATTACAAAGGGCAAAAATGGCATACTCACAGCACCAGCTCCAATGGTGAATAGTTTATAGGGGATAGGTGTAAATCCTGCAACCAGTACGGCCCACACGCCATATTGCCTAAACCATTTTATTGCCATCAGGTAAGAGGGATAAAGGGAGGAATGTGATAACCAAGGATGAATCAAATCAAAAAGGAAATAGCCTATCATATAACCAAACATTCCCCCTAGAACAGAGCATAAGCTTGCGATAAACGCATTTCTCCATGCTGATTTTGGGTTTGCTAGCCCCATAGATATCAGCATGATATCAGGAGGAACAGGGAAAAACGAAGACTCAATAAATGCGATGATCCCCAAATACCATGGTGCATGCCGATGTGCTGAACATCGAAGACTAAACAGATAAAGTTGTTGAAACATCCTAGCCCTTAAAAAAGTTTAATTAATTGGGAAAACATGTCCACGCAAGTCATATTCAAATTAAATGGACTCATTGAAACATATCCATGTTTAACAGCATAGAAATCTGTATGAGTATCGGCTGTATCGTCCGGTGTTTTTCTTGACCCTAACCAAAAGTAATCGCTTCCTCTGGGATCAGTACCATGAATAATCGGGTGAGATAAAGGTCTATTACCAAAATTTGTGATTTTTGTACCCTTTAACACATTGTAATCCACATCCGGTACATTTACATTTAAAACACCACTGGTAAAAAATGCATTCGTATTAAAGGTATTGATGATATCAATACAAACTTGCGCAGCCGTATCATACTTTGGCGTATTACTATGAGACACCATTGATAAAGAAATTGCAGGATAATTTAACATACGCCCCTCATATGCAGCGGCAAATGTTCCTGAATAAATAATATCATCTCCAAGATTAGAGCGGTTATTTATTCCGCTGATGACAATATCAGGAATAAAATTTAGTAGTCCGGTTAAAGCAGCATGTACACAATCTGCCGGCGTTCCTTTCAATGAAAAATAATCTTTCTCTAATTCTTTGAGCCTTAAAGGTTGACTTAAAGACAGCGCACTACTACTGCCACTGCTGTCTGACTCAGGGGCAATGACAGTCACATGTCCAATCTGAGAAAGTCTTTCTCGCAACACCAACAACCCAGGGGCTAAAACACCATCATCATTGGACAATAATATTTTCATCATTATTTAGGGGACTCCAACCAGCCAACAATTGCTAATCTCATTTCTAATTCCTGCTGTAATTTCTGTTTATCTTGATTGTCGTCTGACAGGGTCGAAATTCTTTGCTGCAACTCCATGATATCAATTCCAAAATGTTGGGGATTTATCTCCCAAGATTGTAGAAGTTCTTTAATTGCAATGGCCTTACGATTTATCTCGACACAATTGGCATTGAGATTGGATTTTAATTGACAATCTTCCCATTTTTGTAAAACAAGATTCGGTTTTATATCAGCATAAATACTTCCACACCAAAGCAATGATAGTAATAAACTTAATGGTTTTAAACAAAGCATCGTAAACCTAAATATTGATAGAGTTAAAAGATTTTATCTTGGACACATCGAATAATCACTATGAATT
>JAKFUY010000202.1 GCA_021732495.1 Legionellales bacterium
ATAGCGGGGTGGTCTAATGATTTTTTCTTAAATATTTTAAAGAAAAGTTCTGCACTCAAAGTGATTAATAATGGCCAAAATATTTGGGAGATAGCCACAGCAACATAGGTGCTGATATGAAAATAAATGAGATGTCCAAATTTACGCGTTAGCATGATAAAGTATTTAGCGGTATGGCCTTGCAACCAGGCAATGTAATTCATGGCCATTTTAATGGCGGGATTGGCCAATACCAAAACCACCAATAACAATATTCTGTTTTCTAAAGGAGATGTTTTTATCTTCATAATCGTTCTATCGCCATCGCAAGGGCCTCACCACCACCAATACAAATGGCTGCGATGCCGCGTTTTTTTTGTTGTTGTTGCAATGCATAAAGCAGTGATACTACAATTCTTGCTCCAGATGCACCAATAGGATGCCCCAATGCGCAGGCACCACCATGAATATTGACCACACTGCTATCCAGTTTAAGATGGGATATCGCAGCCATAGTGACTACTGCAAAGGCTTCATTGATTTCCCATAAATCGACGTCATTGATAGTCCAACTTAGCTTTTTTAGTAAACGGTCAACACAAAATCCAGGTGCAGTGGTAAACCATGCGGGGTCTTGAGCATACTGGCTAAAACCACAGATTTTTGCCAAAGGTGTCATCCCCAATTGTTGCGCACGTTCGGTGCGCATAATTAATAAACTTGCAGCACCATCGGCAATAGAGCTGGAGTTGCCAGCAGTAATTCGCCCCTCTGCTTCAAAAACGGGCTTCAGTCGAGCAAGCTTTTCGAGTTTGGCAGGATCGGGCTGCTCGTCTTGGCAAATATCGGCTATAGGGGTAATTTCTTGTGAGAAGTAGCCATTTTTTTGAGCATTTAAAGCCCGTTCCATGGAGATTCTCGCCCAAGCGTCTTGGTCTTCTCTAGAAAAATTCAAAGTCTTAGCTGCTAATTCACCAAAACAACCCATGAGTTTTTTTTGAGGAGAGTAAGCATCTTGTAAGCCATCCCACCACATATGATCAAGACATTCACCATGGCCTAGTCGATATCCTTTTCTTGCTTTAGGCAGAAGATAAGGTGCATTGCTCATGCTTTCCATGCCACCGGCGAGTACAATTTCGCTGCGGTTTGCTGTAATGCTATCACACGCCTGCATCAATGCTTGCATGCCTGAGCCACACACTTTGTTAATTGTTGAGGCAACCGTATGTGATGATAAACCGGCACCAAGTGCTGTTTGACGCGCAGGTGCTTGACCTAGACCTGCAGATAACACACATCCCATGATTACTTCATCAATTAAGTTATTATCAATACCTGCTTGTTGGATGCAAGCTTGATGACTGGCAATAGCCAAATCGATAGCGGACATCGCACTTAAGCTGCCTAGAAATCCTCCCAGTGGCGTGCGCTTGGCTGCAACTATCACCAATTCTGGCTTCATGATTACTCCTGTTGACCGGTTTCCTTAAACAATTCCCGACCGATTAATAAACGACGAATTTCGGATGTGCCCGCACCAATTTCATATAATTTAGCATCTCGCAATAAGCGGCCTGTCGGATATTCATTAATATAACCATTACCACCTAAAATTTGAATCGCTTGTAATGCACATTGTGTAGCTTGCTCTGAGGCAAATAAAATAACACTGGCAGCATCTTTGCGCGTAATATTGCCTTGATCACAAGACATTGCGGTTTGATATAAAAAAGCGCTGGATGCTTGAAAGGCCGTATAAATATCTGCAAGTTTGCCTTGAATAAATTGAAATTCACCAATAGGGGTGGAGAATTGTTCACGTTGATGAACGTAGGGCAATACCACATCTAAGCAAGCTTCAATAATTCCCACAGGACCTGCTGCGAGAATGACCCTTTCATAATCAAGGCCGCTCATGAGAACACCCACGCCACCGTTATAGCTTCCCAGGATTTGTTCTTCAGATATCCAGCAGTCTTCAAAAACCAATTCACAGGTGTTAGAGCCGCGCATTCCCAGCTTATCAAGCTTTTGTGCCGTTTTAAAGCCAGGCATTCCTTTTTCAATAATAAATGCGGTAATCCCTTTTGATTTTTTTGCAGGCTCGGTTTTTGCATAGACCACCAATACATTCGCATCTGGGCCATTGGTTATCCACATTTTTGTGCCATTTAATTTAAAACGGTTTCCATGGCGCTCGGCTTTCAATTGCATGCCAACCACGTCAGAGCCCGCTTGGGATTCACTCATGGCAAGAGCACCTACCCATTCGCCGGAAACCAGTTTCGGTAAATATTTGGCTTTTTGTTCGACATTGCCATGGCGGTAAATTTGGTTGACGCAGAGATTACTGTGTGCCCCGTAACTTAAGCCTACAGAGGCACTGGCTCTGGATAATTCTTTTAATACGATTGCATGGGCAAGATATCCCATATTAACGCCACCATACTCTTCAGAAACGGTCATGCCAAGAATGCCGAGATCACCCATCATTTTCCAAAGGTGATGTGGGAATTCGTTATTTTTATCGATGTCACTGGCAATTGGTACAATTTCTTTTTTAGCAAATTGTTGGACAGTGTTTTTGAGCATGACTATCGTTTCATCAGTGTGGTGCAACATCTTAAAATCCTAAACGTATGACCTTTATAGAATATATCCTTCTTCAACATGCTTGTGAAGTGAAGCTTTTATTTTTTATAAACATGAATTTGATGTTTTATGGTATATTGGGTTTATATCTCTTCTTTTTAAAAGAAAATATGAGTAATCAAATCGAACGAGCAAAAATGTTATGGCGTTGTCGTCGTGGAATGCTGGAATTGGATTTATTGCTAGAGCGCTTTATGGCAGAAGGCTATGATAGCTTAACTCCCGAGCAACTTGCTATTTTCAAACGCCTACTGGAGGAGCCGGATCCTGATTTATTCGCTTGGTTAATGGGTGCTTCCGAACCGAGTCTCCCTGAGTTTAAATCTTTTATCAGTTGGTTTAGGGCAGGTTTTTGTAAATCCATATTTTAAGACGATGCAAAAAACCTTCTTCTTTAACAAAAGTGTGTCGCCCACAGTGATTCAACTCAGCCGCTATTTGCAAGCGGCGGGGTGGCAGATAAATGCAAACACAGCGTATTTGTCAGATGTTCATTTGGATTATCCGCAATTAGAACATTTAGAGCATAAGCATTTGTTGGCACAGTTTCTTGAGCCTGACTTATTATGGATGATGCCAAAAACAGTCTGTTTAGATGAAAATAATTGGGCTAAACAGCTGGATATTTTATTAAAAACAAATGGTGCACAGACGCCTTGGATTTTAAAACCGGCTTTGCTCAACAATGGTCAACACATCCATTTGTTTTCAGACTTAACCCAAGTATTTAAGCATTACGCCCAAGCTAAGCGCTTGGGAGGTCCTCATGTCCTTCAACAGTACATCCAATTCCCGCACTTATTGAAGGGCCCCGAAAAAGGCCATAAATATAGTATTAGGATGTTCATAGTATTAAAAAACCAATGTGCTTTTTTATATCCAAAAGGTTATTTTAATATTGCCCTGACACCCTATCAAGCCCATGATCTCAGTCTTTTGAAGGCACATTTGACCAATGAACATTTGGGGTATGGCGCACGTAATGTTATACAAATCCCTACCTCACAATATCCCATCTTTAATGTATTTTATCCTCAGATTATCAAGATCTGTGGTGCTCTAGCTCAGAAGTTTTTACCAATGGGTGACAAGACCTCTAAATTTGCTTTATTGGGCATTGATTTGATGGTGGACAGTCAAGAGCGATTATGGCTATTAGAAGTCAATCATGGTCCTTGTTTCCCCACTGATGAAGCGCATCCATTATATTTTAAATTATACGATGATTTTTGGCGGGCTTTGGTGCGCGAAATACTCGAAAACCATGAAGTCTATAATTTTTTAGTTTTGTAGCTTTTAGTCATCCATAAATTGTGACTTCATAAAATGGTTAAAATGATTGGCATTTACAAGTCGCGTGCACAGCGTCTTAATAATAAATTCATTGAATTGAATGCCTATTTGCGGCTGTTCTTGGTAAAGTCTTTTCAAATTTTGCGGGGTAATACAATATAAAAGACAATCAGTGTTCGCAACCACAGACGCAGAGCGCGATGTATTCATAAACAACCCTATTTCTCCAATAATATTGCCACTATTTATGCGAGACAAACGGTGTTGCTGGTGGGTGTTAAAATGGCTCCAAACATCTAGTGTGCCTTCTTCCAACCAATATAAATCATGGCTATTATCGCCTTGATTAAATAGCACCTCTCCAGCTTTAATCTCGGTGGCAATGGCATATTCCAATAAATAATCTGGTTTGCTGAGGCTTATACTGGGTTGATAATGCGCATCGAGAATCTGTTGTTCACACCATTCTAAACTGTGGTCGAGATCATCAAATTCAGAGAATAAATCGTTAGTAATAAACTGATAGAGTTCAGTTTTTATTGTCTTGGGAAGTTTTGAGAATAGAACTTTTATCTGATGGGTTTGACAAAATTGCAATAATGTAACCAAACTTTGGTAACAAGAAATTTCCATGCCAGTGACTCTAGAGAAGTCCATGACAACAAATCGAATATGAGGAAGGGATTTTTTGGCTTTACGTTTTATTTCTTGAACTAAAATATTGGAGTTACCAAAAAATAAATAGCCTGAAATAACAGGAATTAGAATTTGCTGGCCATTTTTTTCTAAGATTTGGATATCATTGGCGCAACGCTCCACATTGCTTTGTAAAAGGGAGCCATTGAGCAGGATGTTTAAAGTTTTAATTTGACTGTATTGGAATACAAACAACAATATCGTGAGTATCAATCCGATAATAATGCAAGTGAAAGGACCAAAGCATAGCATGCTAAATGCAATGCCCAGTACAATTAAATAATAATACCAGGAGATCTTTTGTTTGATAGTCAAAAGCCATATATAACTTAAGTTGATGCCAAGATACATGATTAACAAACTAACGGAAATTTTTGGAAAGACATTTAAAAAATGATTTCCAAAAAATAAAATGCTGATAAGTCCAATAGCAATAATAAATACCACACTTTTACTTTTTGTATTAAAATCGATGTTTATCTTTGATAAAGTCGGACCTTGAAATCCACCAATTGCCCCTAGCGTACCGAGGAATAAATTTCCTAAACCTATGGCTTTCAGTTCGTAATTAACATTCCCAGTTTTTGTCGTCATTAGTGCAAGTGATGAATGATTCAATGAAAATGTGATGTTGGCAAGAATTACTAAACTTAAATAACTTGGCCATTGTTGAGCAACCACTTGCCAATGAATTTGAGAATAAGAGATTTTAAAAACTGGCAAAAATGCAAGTGTCTGATTTGAAAAATGAGCCAATGTCCAATTTAAACTTGACGCTTGTGCTAAAGAAATATGGTTTAAGAAAATATAGGAATAAAAAATCAGAATCGATATCAAAAGCATCAGGGGTAGTATCAGTTGATTTTTGTAACGCTTAATCAATAGATAGGTACATAAAGCATATAAAAGAGGTAGTAGCCATTGCCAGATGACAGGCGCATGAAAAAACAATAAGCTATTTTGAGGGATTAATGCTAAATGAGTGATGCTCACTATTTCGTTTTTTATAAGTAACAAGCCGATTCCCCCTAAAAAACCAGCATTAATTGGGTAGGGTATATAATTAACAATATTTCCAAATTTCAGCTTGCCAATCAGCCACATGCAAAATCCAGTGCTCATCCCCATTATGATAAGTGAGCTCAGGACTGTTGAAAGAATCTCTCCGATAGCAACACTGTGAAGTTGTTTGCAAATATTTGCTGCAATAATAGAACCTATCAAGCCAAAAATAGGTTGCACAATCGGTATGGCAATTTTAGATGAACTGAATAAACCATAGTTTAAGTTTAATATAATGGCCCCTAGAAGTCCTAAGGTCATTCCAATGATAACGTAATGGCTTAAAATGGGACCAGAAAAAATTAATATACCCATGGAAGATGAAAAGAAGCAAACTATCAATCCTATGGTTATTGCTGGAATTAGCTCTTTTCCTTGCTTCAACATAGTATTAAATGACATGCCCAGTCCTGTGTAAAAATATTTTTTACTACTTTAATTTTAGATAATAAATGTAAAATTCGCCAATCTAAATTAACCGCCTTAAAAATACGCAATAAATACAATAAATGTGGGCAATGGATATAAATAAGTTGTTTTTTTGGGCGCAGTATGTTAACATAATCAGCATAGCCTAAAGTAGTCAAATCTGAGAGGTGATTTAATGAGTCAAATGCCCTTGCCACTAATTGAAATTGATACGACACGTACTGGTCAATTAAATTTATCAGATCATCATCCTATTGTGATTTCCGCGGGTGATGTCAAAGTTGTTTCTTATAATATCCAATTAATGCCTACGCTTCTTGCTAAAGCTGAGGATAAAAAAACCTCTCAAGGTATTAGTGAATCAGTTGACAAAATTGCCACTTATTTAGCAAGCACAGAAGTAGATGTATGCTGTGTACAAGAGCTATTTGATAATACTGCAAATCAACTGATGCAACAACGCATGCGTGAAAAAGGATATGTAGCCACTCAACGCGTAGGTGCTAATCAATTTTTATCTGTTTTAAATGGTGGTGTTTGTACTTTTGTTAAAGAAGGGATCGCTCACCATTTAGGTTCTAATGAGCACATTTTTCAAAATTCAATCGATTATTTTGTTGGAGGTGATGCGATTGTGAATAAAGGTGTGAATCACACGTGGTTTACCAAAGATGGCATAAAACACCATATTTTCAATACGCATTTGCAGGCATTTTATCCAGATCGAGAACATTATACTGAGATTGCTTTAGCACAGTGTGTGGAATTGAAAAAATTTATTGAAGATCAAAAGCGCAATGGAAATATTGGGCCTGATGATAAAATAATGCTGTGCGGAGATTTTAATATTCCTAAACCTAGTCGTCCTGAAGAGGCTCAAACGCTTTGGTATGCAAAAATGCGTCAATTGATGGGGCCACAATTTACATTTTTAGATTATGCGCCATCTGATGAAAAAACACTGTCTTCTAGGAACTCATATAATACAAACTTGGAAGACAATAGTGATATGGATTTAAATTTTGATTTCGCTATTACCTATAACCCCAAATTTAAAGATTTGAAGCATACCGAACCTGCAGATATTTATTGCGATATACAGCTCGCTATCTCTCACTACGTTAGGAAACACGCTACCATTTTTTCAGGTTGGTTGTTATCTGATGATAAAAAGACAGAATTGGATAAATTTAACCAAGAATTTGCCGACTTAAGAAGCGCTGCAGAGGAAATTAAAGAAGCTGGGGAAAATCCATTTGATAATCAAGAATGGTTTTTAAAAGCAGTTAAATTATTGCGTGGGCCAAGACAGTCCCATGATAATCCTTTCACAGAGAGAGAGGTTTTGCCTGAGGTGATTGCTGAGCCACAAGAAGATTTAATAGACCTTCCTTGGGATGAGCGTGACGTTACTTGGGATGAGCGTGACGTTACTTTGGAGCTATTTAAAGAGAAATATGGTAAGCTATTAAATAATCTTCGTGGCATTCATGATGAGATACATTCATCGTATATTTCTTCGCCAGAAAAAAACGAAGCCATATTTATGGCCAGTTTGAAACTTCATCATACGTTAATGAATGCTGGAGAGAAGTTCTTTGAACATCCAACATACAGAAATTTTTTTGAATTGGATGAGACCATTAATAAACAATTAGGCATTGCTAAAGATGTCTTTTCAGAATACTACGGAATTTGGGGGAAAATTCATCCAATTTTTAAAGCTTTATTGGGTCTTATCGCCGCAGCTGCACTGTTACCTGTACTTTTAATTGAAATGAACGAAAAGTATGGTTTTAGAAACACTTTTTTTAAGCCCAATCCAACAATAAAAAATTTTGATGCTAATGGAGTGTTGGATACTTGTATTAGTGTGAATTAGTCGTGTATGTTTAAGCATTATGCACTTTTTTACGCAAGTTATAGGCGTTGTCACTAAATGCCAGGCGCTGGTGATGAGGGTAACGATTTTTTTTAAAAAATTTTATTTACCACTTCAACCTTGATGTCGTGTTAGGACATATTTTTAAAAATGGAATTCAGTTGTCTGGAATGGGGGCTACAATATTTTAGATTGTATGAAACTATTAAAATAGTTGGCATTAAGAAGACGACGGCCTATTATCTGAATAATATATTGATTGAATTGAATCCCTAAATCAGGTTGGTCTTGATAAAGTCGATTTAAATTCTCTTCTGTAAGGCGGTACATAAGACAATCAGAATATGCAACCACTGTTGTTGAGCGAGGCGTTTTCATAAATAAAGCCATTTCACCTACAATGTTGCCATTTTTTATTCTAGATAAACGATGCCTATTAGAAGTCTCATAATGATGCCAGACATCCAGGGTACCTTTTGCAAGCCAATATAATTCTTGACTGGAGTCGTTTTGTTTAAAAATAATATCTCCTGCTTTAACCTCAACGGGAGTGAAATAGCTTAATAACTGTTCTGATGAGAAAGGGGAATTCATGGGCTCAAATTTATTATAATTGGCTTGTTGTAGCAATTGTTGCTCGCACCACTCCAAACTATGATCGAGATCTTGAAACTCCATGAAATCAATGGATTTAAAATACCCACTAATAAATTGATACATTTCGATTTTATATTTGCTGGGTAGTTTTGCAAAGATCACTTGAATATGACGTTTGTTGCATAATTGTAGTAACTTTATCAAACTTTGGTAGAAGCCAACTCTTATGCCTGATACTTTAGAAAAATCGAGCACCAGAAATTGGATGTTTGTTTCAGATTTGATAATTTCTTGGCTAATTTTACCTATAGATTTTTCAGAATTCCCAAAAAATAGAAAACCAGAAAATATAGGTATAAGTATTTTTTGCCCATTTTTTTTTAATATATCGATTTCACGGGGAGAGCGTTCAACATTACTTTTTAATAGTGAGCCATTTAGGATAGCACTTAAGCTTTTAAGCTGACTATATTGCCATATAAACATCATACTACTGAGTAGTAAGCCTATCATAACACCTGTTAATAAATTAAAAAAACCAATTGCAAAGGCAACGGTAAGAACAATAAGATAATCATGCCAACAGAGCTTATATTTGACCTCTATGAGCCATGAATACGTTTTACTGATACCAATATACAAAAGTAAAAAGGTAATAATACCTTTAGGTGAGTGATTTAAAATAGAGGTTCCTATAATGAGAAATAGGAAGATAAATATGATGATGAAAAAATTTACTCTTCGTGTTTTTGTATTAAATAGCGTATTGATGCTGGAAAAGGTATTGGATTGAAATCCACCTTGTCCTGCAAGAAATCCAATCAAGATATTGCTTAAACCAGTCATTTTAAACTCTTGGTTAAAATCTACTTTTTTTTGAGATTCTAATTCAAAACTAGCGTAATTAAGAGAAAAATTGATGTTGGCTAGCAAGGCTAAACCCACATCGTTTGGAATATGTTTTGCGATGATGTCCCAATGTATGACGGTGGGATATATTTTAAAACTTGGTATAAACAACAAGCTTTGATTGGAAAAGTTACCAATCATCCAGCCTTTGTTTAATGCTTGTTCTAATGAGATACCATCAATCCAAAGATAGGTATAAAAAAAACCAATCGCCAACAAGATCATCATAGGTAAGATGAGATAATGCTTGTAGCGGATCACTAAAAAAAAAGATAACACAGCATAAAGAAAAGGAGCAGACCATGTCAAAATGATGTCTGGATGGAATAGGATACCTATGTCTTTTATGGAAAGGGTAATAGGAATGATAGTTCCAAAAGCACCAGAAATGATTAATAAGCCTGTACCAGCAAGAAACCCAGCACTGATAGGGTAGGGAATATAACGAACAAGTGAGCTAAGTTTTAGGAAACCTATTAACCACATAAAAAATCCAGTAACTATATTCATGATCATCAGTATGACAATGACCGTTGAAAGTATCTCTTCAACATGAAATCCATGTAATTCTTTGCAAACGTCTAATGCAACAATGGAACCTATTAATGCGAAAATATTTTGAGTAGCCGGTATTGCAATTTTGGATGAACTAAAAAAAAGATGTCCACAACAAAGTAGAATGGCCCCTATAAGTCCACTGCTAATTCCAATAATCAAGAATGGTCTGAGCTCAGGGCCAGAAAAAATCAACGTCGCAAGTGAAATGGCCCCAAAAATAATGAGGAATGCAGG
>JAKFUY010000173.1 GCA_021732495.1 Legionellales bacterium
ACCGTTAGCGATTGTTTTTTACTGAGATAAAAAGGGATATACAATGCAAATACTAAAACAAGTAAAATAGTGGAGTTGACTAAATACTCTATAAAGCCTGGAATGTTTGCGTCGTGAGGATATGATTTGGCAACCGTTAAGGCATAATTAATATTAATAAAATCATGCGCGACAAGCCATTGCAAATGCGGCAAAACAATAAGAAAAGCTAAACCAATACTGAGATAAAACCGATAGTTTTTAAAAATACGTCGCGTCTTTTCTTGCCATAAACAAAAAACAAGCATGGGGACAAGTAAAAAAATAAATTGATACTTAATTAAAAAACTTAAGCCCGATAACATACCCAAAATGAGCCAATCACGCGTTTTATTTGTCGTTAAAACCTGATAAAAATAATAGGTGATAGTAGCCCAAAAAGGCAGTTGAAAACTATCGGGATTGAGATTAAAAGACTCCTGATTATAAAATAAAAGACCTTGCGGTAATATGGTGGCAATTAAAGCAAGCCCATTGGGTAAAAAACATCGGCCGAGCTGCCAAATATAATAAAAACAAATACACATTAAACCTTGGGCAAACAGATAGATGACCCAATCATGGTGATAGGCTAGACGGTACACATCAGCCATCAACCACATCGATAAAAAAGGATGCTTCATATACCCCCATTGGTATTGAAGCCCCTGAGTGATGCCTTCCAACATATCATGATGCTGACAATGCCTATCTAAAGTCGGCACCAAGGTCCAAATAATAACGTGGGCAATTAAGTAAAGATAAAAGGCCCCTTTGGCATTGAGTTTTAAAGACATCGGCATTCCCACACATTCATAAGCGCCATTCCAGTATTTCTTTGGCATAATAAGTCAAAATAAAATCACTCCCTGCACGATGTAGGGCACAAATAATTTCATGCACCACTTGCTTTTCATCTATCCATCCCTGTAGGGCGGCAGCTTTTATCATGGCAAATTCGCCACTGGTGTGATAGGCCCCTAGGGGAATATGGGGAAACCGTTGTTTGACTTGATAAATAATATCTAAATAGGTATGTCCGGGTTTAACCATAAGCATGTCAGCACCTTCTTGAACATCCAACTGACATTCAAGAATTGCATCTCTTCCACATTGATAATCCATTTGATAACTCTGTCGATTACCAATTTGTGGCGCACCTTCTGCGGCTTGGCGGAAAGGCCCATACAGGTGTGATGCATATTTAACGGCGTAACTTAATACAATTGTGTCTTTATAGTGGTGCTGATTCAAAGTTTCTCGAATCGCAGATATCATCCCATCCATGCAAGCACTTGGAGCAATGATGTCTGCACCACTTTTGGCAAAACTCACCGCTTGTTTAGCAAGCAATTCGATACTGGCATCATTGTCAATATGAATATGTTTTTCATCACCTTCCATCACGCCGCAATGTCCATGGTCGGTATACTCACAAAGACAGGTGTCGGCCATCACCAACATCTCTGGGGTGGTTTTTTTAATAACGCGAATGGCTTGCTGAATAATGCCGTCGTCTCGATAGCCAAAGCTTCCTTTGGGATCTTTTTTTTCTGGAATACCAAACAATATCACCGCTTTTAATCCAAGCTGACTTAACTCAGATATCATCGAGGGAAGATGTTCTAGGTGAATTTGCATATGTCCTGGCATAGAAGCGATCGGTTTTTTGGGCCCTGCTCCATAGCGGATAAATAAAGGTAATACCAATTTATCGTAAGGTATTTGAATATTTTGCACAAACTGTCGAACAGATGCAGTTTGGCGTAACCGTCTGGGTCTAACGTTGGGATAAATCATAGGCTACCTTTTAAAATTAATCCTCACACATGACATTTGCAGCTGCAATATCTTTACTACTTAGAAATTGGCGTTGTCCAATTTCTACATCTCGTTGAATGGGGACAATCGTTTGTAGATGATTTTTAGAAAACGCATAGGCAGAATAATGCATAATCGACTGATAATCATACTCATCATAATCTCGGCCATCAGTTATATGCTGATTGAAGTTATACCAATAAAGTTCATTGATATTCTCCCACATAATACGAACATACGCATCCCGGTCCAGACGGGATTGCTCATGCCATAGTCCTATGGTATGCCCAAGTTCATGAACAATATTCATCGTACTACAGCGACTGGCCAGCAGCACCGGTTGAATGCCTCCTTGTCGTCCGACATACGATGAACATCGTTGGTCTTTGTCTGGCATAAAAATGATATAGTCGGCAGTGGGGGTTTGTTCGGGCTCTATTTTTTCAAAATGAATTTTAGTGTGCATTTCCCAGATTTGCATCGCAAGCAATATCGACTTTTTGGTTATTTCTGGAAGATCAGAATCAAAGGTATAGGGGACCTGCCCTTGAGACCAACGTCCACCGCCTAATTTTTGTAAAATAGCAGCTTTCTGACGATTGGGATTAAATTTGCCATATTCTTTGACCAAAATATCACCTTCAACAATCGCAAAATTATTTTCTTTTTCACACATCACATTGCGTATATAACCCATAGGGTCAATGACAGGCACTGCAAGCCATGGTTTTGGAATTGCAATAGCATAGAATGGAAAAACCAATAACAGAGCCTTGACAAGTCTTATAGGTTTTAAGTATTTCATGTTTGTTTGCCTGTCTAAAAATGTGTTGATAACGCTAAGATAGAATAGACTAAATTTAAATCTTTTGTAATTAAATTTCCAGCTCATAATGATGTTTTTTTGCTTCATTCGTGTTCTTTTTTATAAAGTCACTGCTTTAATAATGTTTAGAATTCTCATACTCACCATGTTGCTAATTGTGTACCTTTTTAAAGCATGTTAAGATGGCATTCGGAATGCTTTAATAAAACAGTTGCATGCCGTGAATCTTCTACGAGAAAATGCTCCTAAGGGTATGACTCAAATTTTAAAATTGGAAAACATATGGCATCTATTTTACACTTTTTTGAACGGTTGTGGTTGGTTTTAGTAATTATTTTACCCTCAGGCTGTTTGTCAAACTTTAATTTGGCCCATTCTGCTACAGAACTATCTTCAGCGTATAGTCCTTATAAACTGTCTGCAGAAAATTACCTGTCTCAAGCCGCGCATAGTGATGGTCGCCAAAAAAGAACCTATCAATTATTGGCAGTAGGACGTTATTTAAGTGACGGCGATACTGAGCATGCCCGACAATTATTAACACAAATTAATACCCTTGATGCCCAGCAAAATGCTGAAAAACTGATATTATTGGCGAAATTACATTTATTAGAACAACACGCTGCCTCCTGTATTGAAACCTTGGCTCAAGTCAATGATGTAGAAAATTTAGATTTATACTACCAATATGAATATCATGAGTTATTGGCCTTAGCCTATCAAAAACAAAATCAGATTTCAGAAGCTGCATTACAAAGAATGAAATTAGATGCCTTGTTAACAACTCCAGAAAGCCAGTTAAGCAATCGTCAAAAAATGTGGGGCTTAATGCAGAGCATGCCCACTGCAGAGATCAATTCCCAACTGATTGAAGCCGAACCCGGCTCTATTTGGCGAGGATGGCTGCAATTGGCGCAAATGATGCGTAATAATAATTTTAATGCGCAATGGCCCCAATGGGAAATGCAATATCCTAACCATCCCGCTCTAGCCATCGTAAAAAAACCGAGTCATTGGGCGCTCAGCACTCCTGTAAGTTTGAATCATCCTAAAAAAATTGCCTTGTTGCTCCCATTGTCCGGCAGCTTATCAGGACCAGGAAATGCGGTGAAAGAAGGATTTATGGAAGCCTATCAGGCGCATCATGATAACGCTGAAATAATGGTATATGATTCTGCAAAAGGTGTCGTATCACAATACCATCGTGCTATCGATGAAGGCGCTGAAGTGGTTGTAGGGCCTTTAACAAAGCCAGATGCCACTGCGGTTGCTGCCACTTATACGTCAACGCCCACATTATTGTTAAATGATGTGTCTCGCTCTTTATCTTCTTCGAAATTTGCATTTGGGTATTCCCCTAAAGATGAGGCCACCCAACTAGCGGATACTTTTCATGAGAAAGCCTATCATCGGGTGATGATGATAGTACCGAATAATGCATGGGGACAGGAGGTTTCTACCGCTTTTGCCAGTGAGGCCTTTAAACAAGGCTTGCAAATCACCAACACGATTTCCTATTCTCAGGGCCAAAATATGAGTCAGCTGATTCGGCATAGTTTAGGCTATCAGGAACATAAGACCAAAGATAGTCGTGGTCGTAATACGCTAGAAATGAAACGTCGCCAAGATATCGATGTGATTTTTGTATTGGCCTACCCCTCAGTTGCCAGACAAATTATTCCCTTATTAAAATACTATGATGCTCAAGATATTCCTGTTTATGCGACATCAGCGGCTTATGCCGCCGATTATAATCCCAGTTTAGACAGGGATTTAGATGGCATGTATTTTCTGGATATTCCGTGGGTTTTCAATCATCAGATAGGTCATCGCAATTGGCCAGAACCTTGGAATGCGTATAGCCGCTTATATGCTCTTGGCTATGATAGCTATAGTTTAATAGAGGACTGGCAATCACTACAATCCATGCCGCAATCCGGTTTATCCAAACAAACTGGCATTTTATATATTATGCCTAACGGCCATATTCGTCGCGAGCTGGCCTTAGGACAAATTCGACAAGGCGTGGCTAAAGAGGCTTAATTAATAATCGATGGATGGGCGTTTGCCTAGGCGTAAAATGTCTTGATAACCTCGCTGCATGAATTCTCAGATGCTAAGGGTATTCAAGGCTGATATAAACGTAACAAAGTCGTTTTTCCACTTTGACGAGGCCTCGTTAGTACGGTCACTGAAAATTGTGAAATGCCTTGGAATAAAATATCAGCGAGCTGTTGTTTAAACATGTAAGTTCCCAACTTTAATTTGGATACTTACAGTCTAAGAACTAATAAATCTCCCTCCATCGATGCGTAGGGTATGTCCGGTGATATAAGTTGAGTCAATTAAAAAAGCGATTGCTTTAGCGATATCTAAAGGCTGGCCTCGTTTTTTAAGAGGAATTTTTTCCATTAACGCTGGCTCTAAAGACATGGGTTCATATTCGGGTTTAATAATTGCTCCCGGTGCGATTTCATTAACACGCACAAGTGGCGCGAATTCCAAAGCCAATGTCTCTGTTTGCATATGCATCGCCGCTTTACTTTGTAAGTAGGCTGAATAATGTAACTTGGGCTTTTGGGCATGGATATCAGTGATATTGATAATCGAGCCACCACTTTTTTTAAGCAGTGGAAAAGCGGCTTGACTTAAAAAGTAGGGTGTTTTGACATGTATTTGAAAAAAAGCATCCCAATCGGCATCGGATGTAGAAAAAATAGATGCATTGTGAATTAACACATCCAGCCCACCGGTAAGTTGCATCACTTGCTCTATAATATCGTTTGCGCTGGCTGTTTGACAAAGGTCGGCTTGAATCAAATAAGCGCTCTCAGGTCTTTTTTGTAATAATTGTTTACAAAGTGTTTGCGCTTCTTGCTCAGATTGGTGATAATGTATGATAATTTTGAAGCCTTGCTCATGAAGATATCTGGCAACAAAGGCTCCTATTCGTTTAGCAGCTCCAGTAATGAGTATTGTTTTCATGTTTTTTTTTAATATAGAATTGATTGATTATGATAAACCCTGACTGTTTTTTCAAGGAAAAAATTCGCGCTCAAAGCCCCTGTTGTTTCGCAGATTTTATGCATACAGCTCTTTATGACCCAAACTATGGCTATTATGCCACCAAGCCTTCTATTTTGGGAAAAACCGGCGATTTTACCACTGCTCCAGAGCTGACACCCTTATTTGGTTACACGGTGGCCAAACAACTACAGTCTGTGCTGGAGGTGCTGCCCAAAAGACATATTTTAGAGCTTGGCGCAGGAACCGGTCGTTTATGTGTGAATATATTAAGCTATCTTGAAACACAAAATAAGCTACCCGAGCGGTATTATATTTTAGAGCCCAGTCCGAGCCTTCGCGCGCAACAACAAGACTTAGTAAAAGCGCATTTCCCCCATTTTTCTACCTATGTGGAATGGATAACGGCTTGGCCACAAGAATTTATTGGTGCTGTGGTGGCTAATGAGGTTTTAGATGCGATGCCGGTCCATCGGTTTTTGTGGCAAGATGAGCAAGTTTTAGAAAGCTTTATCCAGGTCGACCCGATAAGCGAGCAACTCACAGAAACGTTCTTGCCCACAAAAAATCGAGCGTTGCAGGCTTATGTGCACAGCTTAAATTTGTCATCTCCGTATTGTTCAGAGGTGAATTTATGGTTGCCTGGCTGGCTTGAGAGTTTATATCAGTGTATGAACCAAGGATTGGTATTGCTCATGGATTATGGCTATCCCAGACGAGAGTATTATCATCCTGACAGGGTGCAAGGCACTATTATGTGTCATGAGAACCATCGGTCCCACCCTGACTTTCTCTATCGCCCAGGATGCCAAGATATCACTGCTCATGTGGATTTTACGTATGTGGCAGAGACTGCAGATGCGCTTGGATTTGATATTACAGGCTATACCCATCAAGCAGGGTTTTTATTATCCAATGGCATTTTAGAGTTGTTAGCCGCCCAAACCGATGCATGCGATTATCAACAACAAGCTCAACAGGTAAAAATATTATTACAGACCCATGAGATGGGAGAGTTTTTTAAGGTGATAGCTTTGGGTAAGAATTTTACGGAATCATTATCCGGTTTTATGATGTTTGATAAAAGAGCGAGTTTGTAAAATGAATCAATATTTAACCACGTTGGAGTTGCAAAAAGAGTCTATGACTTTTAATGCCGGTCATACTACCATTTTTTCTGCAACCGAAAGAGAGCCCTTACATGGTCATTATTATCAAGTCGCAGTTGCTGTTGATACCTGGGTTTGTGAAAATGGAATGAAGTTTGATTACCGTTATTATAAAAAACGTGTTGGAGACTTATGCAAACATTTAAATCAAACGTTTTTAATGCCAATGTATTCTCCGCACTTGATGTTTTCTGAAGATCAAGAATATTATTATTTTAAATTTAATCACAAAACCATGCCATTTTTAAAAGAAGATGTCACATTAATGCCGTTAACCAATATCACCGTTGAAGAACTTTCGAGATGGTTTGTCCAGGAGTTGACAAAAGATGAGAGTGAATTACAAAATCTTGCCATTGAAGGGATAACCGTTAAAGTATTTTCAGCACCTGGACAATCTGCGGGTTTTATTTGGAAGCGTCATATCAATAAGGAATAGTTTAACATGTCCGATACCACGGTATGTAAGGTTTGTATCCCCAATACCTTTGGTTATCTCTATGACTATATTCCCCACCCTTCGATGCCGCCAATTGGCTCCCGAGTCTATGTATCTTTTCGTAACGAGAAAAAAACGGGCTTTATCTGGGCATATGAAGTAGCAGGAGAACTTGCATACACCATAAAACCGATTGAACAGATAGATACACACATTATTTTTGATGATCATTTGCGACAATTTTGTCAGTGGCTTTCTGACTATTATCATGCGCCTTTATCTGAAATTTTAGCCCTTGCCTGCCCCAAGTTCTTAAGAGATATACAAAGACCCTTGACCATCTTGCAACCATTGCATTTAAAATTAACCAGGAATTATCTTCAGCATTTGCAAGAACTGTCGCCAAGACTCCAAAAAACACGAAAATTGGTGCATTTTCTAGAGGAACAGGGGGGCCAACAGTCCAGTAGTTTGCTAAGGCAGGCAGGCTTTCCCAAAGCCTGTCAAGAGCAAGCACTTGCGTTTGATCTGTGTGAAAAAACCGAAAACGAACCTCCACCAAGACCTCCAGCAGTGGATCTCAGTCTCAATAGCGAGCAGCAACTGGCGACAAACAAAGTATTGCTTAATCAATTTAATGTTTATTTGCTCCAGGGTGTCACTGGCAGTGGCAAAACGGAAGTTTACATAGAACTCATGAAAAAAGTGATGTCCGAACGACGGCAAGTCTTAATGTTGGTGCCTGAAATTGGATTGACCACTGCCTTATTTGAAAGAATGCAAAAGCGCTTGGGCGTTGAGGGAGTTCTGTTTCATTCAAGCCTTACCGATAAACAACGCTTTGAAAATTGGCTTAAAGCATATTCTGGACAGGTTTTACTAATTTTAGGAACCCGTAGTGCTGTATTTGCCCATTTACCGAACCTAGGTTTGATAATCATTGATGAGGAGCACGATCCCAGTTTTAAACAAATTGAGGGCATTCGCTACTCCGCAAAAGATGCTGCTGTGATGCGCGCTAAAATTGCCAATGTCCCTATTGTTTTAGGCACAGCCACTCCAAGCCTTGAAACCTATCAAAATATGCTATCGGATAAATATCAGCTACTTACCTTAACGCATAAGGCACTCAATCAAATTCCATTACGCTATCATGTCATTGATTTGCGAAGTCAATCGATTGAACATGGTTTGGCAAAAACCACGCTGCAATTGATAGAAAAACACTTAAATCAAAACGAACAAGTATTGGTGTTTATTAACCGCAGAGGCTACTCACCCTTGATCTTTTGCCATGATTGCGGCTGGGCCAAGCATTGCGCCAATTGTGATGCAAATATGACGTGGCATCGCAAAAATAAATGTTTAATGTGTCATCACTGTGGGGCCAAAGCTAAGGTACCAGAACAATGCCAGTCCTGTTTTTCACAGCAATTGGTGCCCATGGGGGTAGGAACTGAGCGCTTGGTCGAATTTTTAAATGAATATTTCCCCAATACGAAAACATTGCGTTTTGATAGAGATGTCGTACGTAATCGCGAACAATTAGAAATTGGCCTAGAAAGTATTCAACAACAAAAAGTGCAACTGATTGTGGGCACCCAGATGCTGACCAAAGGCCATCATTTTCCTAAATTAGGATTGGTTGTCATCGTCGATGGCGATAGTGGATTTTATCAGACGGATTTTAGGGCCTTAGAACGTTTGGGGCAAATGTTCACCCAGGTTTCAGGACGCGCGGGACGCGCAGAGATTGCTGGGGAAGTTTGTATTCAAACTCATCTGCCACAGCATCCCCTGTTATTGCTTTTATTAAAAGAAGGGTATTCGCCATTTATACAAACCTTGTTAACCCAAAGACAAGAGGCTTACTTGCCCCCATTTACCCATTTGGCTTTACTGCGCGCACAGGGCAAAAATAGCACATCTATCCAGCAATTTTTAAAAAAAATGCTCGTTCTCTATCCTATGCAGCAAATTACGGTGTTAGGACCGGCCCCGGCGCCCATGGAAAAAAAAGCAGGTATTTTTCGTTGGCAATTGATTTTAAAAGCGCATCATAGACAAAAACTTCATCAAGAATTACGACAATTTCTGCCGATATTGCACCAAAACACGCCCAAAGGGATCCGATGTTTTGTAGAGATCGACCCTTACGATTGGTCTGCATAAGCACAACATATTGGGTATTCAAAGAACTGGTAAATTTTTGTGGAAAATGAGATGATTCGAAGAAATTTTTAACACTATTTAAAATGAAAATCTTAAACTCCATCTTTCTTGGCTTTTTTTGCTTATTTATATTACATCCTCTGCTTCAAAAAGGTATGTTTTTAGATGGGATCACTTATGCAGCAATTTCTAAAAATTTAAGCCTTCATATTGGGAATGTCTGGGATTTGTATTATAGCAAAACCGTGTTTCCTCATTTTCATGAACATCCTCCTTTGGTTTTTTGGCTCCAATCCAAGCTATTTATGCTTCTGGGACCTGAGGCACCTGCAGAAAACGTTTATTGTTTAATCGTTGTATTTTTCCAATTAATTATCATGTCTTTTTTTTGGGTCAAAGAGTTAAAACACCCACCTCAAACGCTTTGTATTTTGGGTGTTTTTTGGCTAGCTATACCTTTAAATCATCTTTATACCCAAAATATTTTAGAAGGCACATTAACATTATTTACAACGCTTGCTGGTTTTTTACTGCTTAAAAAAATTAACTTATACCGAAATACTATTTTTTGTGCGGGCGCAATCGTCATTGGCGTAATGTGTAATGGACCAACGGCACTATTTCCGCTTGCGATTCCAATGTTAGGGAAAGAGGCTGTACTTAAAAAAAGTGCAAGAACTTGTTTTCTTATCACATTGGTCATTGTCTTTTTTGGAATTTTGTTTTTGCTTGAACCCCGTATTATTGATAGTTTAAAGCAATATCTTTTGGTGCAGTTGATGCCATCAATAAG
>JAKFUY010000146.1 GCA_021732495.1 Legionellales bacterium
AAGCTATCATAAAAAAAAAAATATTAAAACCATGGTTTCATTTAATTACTCTGAATCATTTTTTTATAGATAACTGAATAACTTCCATTAAAATGATTATTGTTTTATAGATGATAACTCGAGGACAGTATGCCTATTTCTAATGATTTTACAACTCATATTGATGTTCTATATAACGACTTTAAAAAAAATCAGAACAGCTGGTTTTGGTGGTTTTTTTTCCCCAGAAAACTTGCAAAAACTCTAGAGTCCTATCACGCAGCACAAGATGACGCATCTAAGATCCAAGCAAGCATCCAGCTCTGTGAAATATATTTTAGTCTGTGGTCCATTACGAAATGGTTTTTTAAAATATTAGAATGTTTTAGTCGTTCTCTCGCAGTTCTTGCTCTCATTAAAATTCAACAGGCGAAACTGTTAGATTTGCAAACCGAAGAAGGTCAGGTGATTTATAGCACCGTTTTAACCGGTGAAGACCCGTATTTATTCCATCACACCCTGATGCGCTTGAAAGAATCTCATATATTAGATAGCAAAAACTGTATCGATACCCTTAACCATTCCGATCCTATCAATGCAGCTTGCGCATTGGGGCTTCTCCAAAAACATGAACTTCTAAGCCCAAAAAATCGTGGGCGTATTTTATCTCATCAATGGCTCCCAAGCATTATCGCTTCTCTATTGCTTTTAGAACAAAACCAACTTTTAGATGGCCCTCTGGCACAAACAAATTTTGAGAGCATTTTAGACTGTAAATGTAATCACTTAAGTAAATTTATCGCCTTACACGCAAAAATAGCTCCACTTAGCCAGGAGCAATTCTTACAGTTAACATTGGATTTAAATCATTATACAGCCCCCTATCAAAATCTTTTTGATGCGACCCACGTTTTAAGTCAGTTAGGCCAATTGAACATAAAAAATTGGCAAGCCATTCTTAGATCGATGGCTGTAGAACTCATGGAAATTCTCACTCAAACCCCTGGCATGTCTCAAGATAATTTTCATACGATTGTCATTGCACTTTTAGACGATCCATCACCTCGGTTCATCAATCATATTTATTCTATTCTTCGCAAACTGCATACTATCAATTTATTAAATGCACAAAATTTTAGAATTTTAGTTCGTCACCTCGACTATCTAGAAATCAACCAAGCTCTTGATGTTCTGCAAAATACTGATGTATTAGATGGCCCTGATCCGCAAAGCCTTTTTGAGTTAATATTCAAACATACTCATCCCTACCCTTTAATAGTCTGTCTCAATACGCTTGCACAAGCTGAAATTTTTAATGAGCGGAATATAGCACTGGTATTTAATAACCCCATGATCTATGAATTTACCAATGCCATCAATGTATTGATTAATTCCCATCTACTGAATCAAGACACTTTTGATTTCTTAAATGTTTACTCTCATATTTTACTCTCTGAGAAAAACTGGTTTCTTTGGACAAAAATACCCAATGGACAATTAACAGATCTTGTTCTGTCAAATCTCAGAAAAATATGTAGTTCTTCTACCCTAGATAGTCAGAAAAAGATTACAGCAGTTGGTGATTTATTTATACACTTCCTTACAAAAGAGCCAGTCTTAGCCGATGATTTAATTGATGAGGCTATCGAATTTTTCTATGCAGAATACATTAAAGATACCGATGATAAGCAACTGGGGCAACTGGTTGAGGATTTGAAAATGAGAATCAATCTCAGTGATTTTCATCAATTCTCCACACTTGCATACCAGGAGACACACAACATTGACGGGGTATCAATATTGCACCTTTTAGCGATATCTGAGTTATTTATTAAACAATCAGAACCAATCAAAGAGACACTGTTAGACAAGCTAACTGAAATCGAGTCTAGATTTTCTCCAGATAATATTACTGAAAACGCAATAATGGTCTTTAAGATCCTACTTGCTTTCTTGGTTAAGCAACAACACAAATTACAAGATTCTTATCAGACGCCTGATCCTAGCATATCCACAACCTCAAGAGAGTCTCTTAGTGGGATTTCGTTTTGGGAGAACAGGGTTTGGGAGAGGAAACCAGATTCAAGGCCACCATCTCCCGCCCCTTAAGGTGTCAACCAATCGCGCAATAATTTTCGACTATGCAAAACTCGACCATCTAATACAAAATCGATGGTCATTCTAAGGGTTTTTTTATACACTTGGGAGGTTTTTATATCCTGACAATTGGGATCTAAAATGGCCAATAAATGCCGTCCCTCAATGCCATCAGGCGCTTCACTAAATCCCATAGCAGGGTCGAATTGATAGTGACGCTCCTCTTGGATTTCTTCTTGATAACAAGTATGTGAAAAATCAAGGTAATAACCACAATCTGCTAGCAATTGCCATTCAAATTGACGGAGCAACGATTGATTACAGTCCTGTTTGTCATATAGCAATTCCTCGTATAGCTGATATGACTGCTCAGATATCTCTTGATGGCGACATATGTGAAATACTAATTCATTCATATACATGCCCACAAATAGCTTTAAGCCTTGCAATTGCAAAGGCTGTGCATGCAATTCGATACTATGAATATTTAAAGCATCTTTTGAGGTTTTCCAAGCTACCCAATAAGGGTAAAACGCTTGCGGCTTTCCTGAAGATTTACTTTTCGGTAATCGATAAAAAGCTTTAATTAATCCAGTGGGCGTTAAAAAATATAATAAAAGCAAATGATCCCGAATGGGGTATTGATGAATCAACCATCCATTCGAAGACTCAATTTGATCAATCATCTAAACCCATCTCTTTTAGAAAACGAACGTCCTGGGACCAGCCTGATTTAACCTTGCAAAAACAATGTAAAAATATTTTTTTACCCAATATTTTCTCCATATCCAAGCGCGCTTCACTGGACATTTTTTTCATTTTCTCACCTTTGGCACCAATTAGCATACGTTTATGGCTTTCTTTATCCACCCATATCATGGCATGAATACGCCAGATGTGGCCTTCATCTTTCATGGATTCAATTTCCACAATCGTGGAATACGGAATCTCATCGCCTACGTAGCGAAACACCTTTTCACGTAAAATCTCGGCCATTTGGAAATACATTGGCCTATCGGTATGTTGTTCCGGATAGAACAAATGGGGGCTTTCTGGCATTAAAGGCTTGAGTAAATCAAATAACACCGGCAATTGAGCACCCGTTTTTGCAGAGATAGGAACAATCTCTTTGAAATCAAAAAGCTGTTGCCATTGTTGTAGCTTAGGCAACAACACTTCCTTGTTAGTTATTTTATCGACTTTATTGACCACTAAAAACACCGGCGCTTTCACTGATTTTAATGCATTTAATACCAGATCATCATCTTTGGTCCAACGGGTTGCATCAATCAACCATAAGATCACATCAACATCATGCAACACCGCCAATGCGGTTTTATTCATCATCTGATTTAAGGTTTGATTGTCGGCATGGTGAACCCCAGGTGTATCAACAAATACAAACTGATAATCATCAAAGGTTTGTATTCCTAAAATACGATGCCGAGTGGTCTGCGGTTTTCTAGACGTGATACTAATTTTTTGGGACATGAATTGGTTGAGCAACGTTGATTTTCCAACATTAGGCCTGCCCACCAATCCAATATATCCACAATAGGTTGTCATGCAATATCCTTGGTAAATTGTTTTATTTTACCACTGATATGCAATATTAAAAACAAATTTATGCCCGGGACCGAAATGGAACCTGGGTTTGCATTTGTTGTTGGACAACATTTACAATAGAACGCTCATCATTAGCTGGGAAATCACCCGATAAATCCCACATCATTGCCCCTCCAAATCCATTGGCCAATAACCATTGGGTTTTATATGCAGCAGAGTTGGCATCATCGTAGGTGACAAACAAATTATTTGCATATGCCCATGGGGTATGCGCGTATTTACCCAGCTCACTAGTGTCAGGATTGACCAGTGTGAGGGCTGGCAACTTAAAACTGTTACCACAAGTTGATGCATCAACAATACAATTGTAATTCAACATTCCAGTATCGCCAGATTGTGCGTTATCCCACTCACCTTGAGGAACACCAGTGATCGGTTGATACAAGCCTTGATTGGAGCCCGCACTGGCAATATTAATCATGCGACCATACACAGGAATACCCACCAGCAATTTATCTTTAGGAACTCCCGCACTAACATAGGCATTCATCGCATCAATGACATTGTATTGACTTAACACCGGATTGGTATAGGTCGGATCTAAAATTGGATCTAAAGCCATCGCAGCCATGAAATCGCTACCGACTTGTCCCATATCAAAAGCGCCATGAAAATCATAGGTCATCACCCCAATATCATCGACCACACTGGCAATAGCTTGCCACTGTGCGTTACTGATTTGTTGGATTTTATCGCTCGCTGCAGCACCGGCAATACTAAGATAGTAATGGGTTGAGTCCTCTTTTCCTTGTGCATCCAATGCTTGACGCAATTGGGTTAACAACGTTACATAATTGGAAGCATCAGCCGCTGATGAAGTTGGATATTCCCAATCAATATCAATGCCATTAAAATTTAGTTCTTTCATCGCAGCCACTGCATTGCTGACAAAGCGACTCATAGCAGTTGAATCAGCGGTCATCGCACTAAAGCATGCTGCAGGACCTTGGGGACTAGAACCTACCTCACACTGCCAATTCGGTGGTGTACTTGCCCATGACCATCCGCCAAATGATAAAGATGCATTTAAATAAGGGCGTTTTTTGCGCGCTTGGGAGACAATAGGAAGATTGGCTGCATCGGAATCTGCATCGTATAAACTCACACTGCCGTCTTTGTCAAAGATAGCAAACGCATATGCCAACGTATTGATTTTATCATAAGGGATATTGTCTGCTGTAAATTTTGGTGTACGCCAGTATGCCCAGTTGGGATAATAGCCCACAATGCGTTTTCCATGGCCCGGATCTTGACAAGCATCACCACTACAAATGCCATCAATGGCAATCGGTGTTGCAGCAGTATCTGTCCCTAAAACCAATGATACTTGCACCGGATCCATCGCTGCATTATACGGTGCTAAAGGGCCGCCGATGTTTTGATTGTCAATGTTATAACTAAGAACTGCAGAAGCGCCGGCAGCAAGGGTAATGGTAGGTGTTTCAGTTACCAGAAAATCGGTATGCATACCATCGGGATTGGCAGTTGAGGATAATACCGATTGCCAGCCCCACAAGCTCCCCCAAGGTGCACCTGAAATCCCGGCATTACTGGTGAATTTCACTTGTGAAATGGTAGCCGGAGTAGTGCCATGATTGATAATCGTAAGATTTGCGCCCCCGGAATAAGGGGTTGAATATTGATAATGAAGGTCAGAGGCATCGGCTATGACCTGATTTGAAAGTATTAGCGCCGTTCCTAGCATAAAAGCTTTTTTCATAATTCGTCCTTTGATAAAAATAAGCATAAAACACTATAATAGAATTTATCTGAGATGACAAATATGCGCTTTGCCTTTAGAATGCGTCCCTATGAATACTTTTTTTCATCAGACCTTATTAAAATGGTATGCCTCCCATGGACGCCATGATTTGCCCTGGCAGCAACAATCTGCCTATCATGTTTGGCTTTCTGAAATCATGTTACAACAAACGCAGGTCAACACCGTACTGCCCTATTATCATCGATTCATTGAGACATTTCCGACTATTGAGACATTGGCCTTAGCCGATGAAGACCTGATTCTTAAAATGTGGGCAGGACTGGGTTACTATCACCGGGCAAAAAATCTGCATCAAACCGCAAAAATCATTCATTCACACTATGCCAACGAATTTCCTCAAGACCTTCAAGAGCTTAAAAAGCTACCTGGCATTGGCCCTTCCACGGCTGCTGCTATTACCAGCCAAGCCTTTCAAAAACCAGATGCCATTTTAGATGGTAATGTAAAAAGAGTGCTCGCACGATTTTTTGGTATTGAAGAACCTATCAATCAACCTGCTGTTGTCAAACAGCTACAGAAATTAGCCGATGCATGTATGCCACTTACCCATTGCCAGCAATATACTCAAGCGATTATGGATATGGGAGCAACCTGTTGCAGATCTAAATCACCAAACTGCCGTATTTGCCCACTTCAAAAACAATGTAAGGCATTTTTACAGCAAAAAACCAGCTGTATTCCTGCAAAAATCAAAGCAAAGCCACGCAAAAAAGTCTCTTACCATTTTGTAGCACGCATCAACGACCAAAAACAAATTTATCTGGTCAAACGCCCAGATAGTGGAATATGGCCTAAGCTTTGGTGTTTACCTCTCATTGATCCCCATCCCAAGCCTATAGGAGATAGACAATATCAACATGAGCTCACCCATCAACACATGGATATTCATATTCATTGGCAAACCACCACAAACGAGACATTAACTGAAGCAGGATGGTTTGATAAGAAAAGCTGTCAAACACTTGGCTTACCCAAAGCGATTCAAATCATCATCAATGATATTTTCAATTAATCGACTAAAAGAGGTCTTGCATTTTGTTCATCTTCAATATCTTCATCAATAAATACACGTTGGCGTATTTCATCAGGAATTGGTGCCCACAGTTGACAAATTGACTGTACAAATAAAAAATCATCCGAAAAATAAAGAGACAATACACCAAAAAACATAACTATCTCGGTAAGTAGAAATGGCGCACAAACCCATAAAGGTAAATAAATAGATAGGATACGATTGAGAATAAAAATAATTAAAAAAGCACTCTCTTTTACGCTCCTATTGTCTATCAACTTCTCTTTTTCTACCATAAGATTGACAGCCTCGTTGACTACAAACCCCAGAAAAATGGCTAAGGGTATCATCAGGGGGTTCATTGCAATATAACTAAGCAAGTAAATAAAAACCTCTAATACATAATAGGCCTTCATTAAATTTAAGCTTAAAACACCCATAACAGACAATGTTTTCTTAATTTTAGAAACCAGCGAATCAAAAAAAATATCTTTTCCAGTTACAATAATCCCTTGATGGGTATGATAAATAACTGAATCTTCTAAAGCTTTTGCTGTATATATGTATGGTAGAACTTCCCAATGCCACTCGCGTGGATTGAGACCTTTAGATAGCGATCTACCTGAATCAGTAATGAAAATAACACGCTCTTTGTTTGTAGTTATTTTAATTACTGATTCACCCTCATTTAATTGAGCATCAATTTCTTCGAGTGCTGCGTTATTATATTGATAAAGATGCTGCCCAGTTGTAAGATATAGTGTCGTGGCGGTAAGCTCCATATCTTGGATTGCCTCCGGGGATGTACACAACAATGCGCATATAAATGAACCATCGGGTTGATGGTCAAGTCTAATAACGCGATTATTGGAGGTGTAAAATGCTCTATGCTCGCCCATTACACATAACTTTGTAATCGTTTCATTTTCATTCAATAAAGTTATATCAATCAGGTCGTGCACGAGCAATGCATTGTTGTATGAAATCAAGGGTGAAACCCCAAGGGATGAGCGAACATTATCGACATAAAAAATAGGCGCTTGTTCAATAACAGGCATATTAAATAAATTTAATCCTAATTTTTTAGAGCCGCCATAAAGTTCAGCCCCATCAACGCGTTCCAGTGAAATGTGATTTCCGCTTCTTAAAAAATACCTCTTATTTTTATTAGTAGCAAAATAAATAACTCCTCTAAAAAATGGTCTAACCAGTTGAGTGACTTTTTCATCATGCTCAAACTCTATGTTAAGTTCGTCTAGTGAAATTTTAAACCATGTTTTATTATAACGTAGGCTTTGCAAATTAGAATAACTAGCACAGCTGCGATCTAAACCGTGCTCGTGAATAAACAAATGTTTTTGAGTAAAAATAATATATCCGCAATCACTCACAAATAAATTAGAACTCCATCGAGTATTGAGAGTTTCAGCTTGCCGTTTAGCTTGACTCATGAAAGGAGAAGCTGGCAAATTATTCAAGGCAGATAAAGCACCTACTTCATACCGATTTAGAAAATCGAACAATCCATCTTGAGCTATTCTTCCAGCAAAAGATTCAATTCTTGTGGATGCCATCATATTCTCCTTTAAAAGCCTAGATTTTTTTTGAGGTTTAGCAGAGCTATTTTAAAATCAGCTATACGTTCATCTAAATACTGGCGTGATTATATACTAAACCCATAGTAAATACAGAATGTTTTTAAATTGAGCATATAAAACAGGTTTTCCTAGTTTCAACACAGTCGCCACATGTTGTGCATCTGCATCAAGCAAAATACGCATAAAGAACTAACAAGATTAGCACCTTTTTAAAAAGCGACTCGAGGAAAATGCAATTACCTTATTATACTTGGTGAATTATAAAAAATCAACAAGGGGCTTAATTGTCCATCTAGATGGGTTTGCCTTGTTTCAAAATTGTCACCGCACGTTGGGCATCAGCTTGTCCAGAAGACGCGGCTCTTTCAATCCAATAACGGGCTTTTTTTCTATCTTCGACAACACCTTGTCCGTAATAATACATATATCCAATCGCATACTGGGCATCGGCTTGCCCTTCTTTTGCTTCAGGCAACAGGCGAATAAAAGCAGAGCGATAATCCTGAACCTGAAAACTTTCAATACCGTGTTTTAAACGGTATTCATGGACTGCACAAGATTGCAAAAGCATCATGGTAATTAAACACAAGCACTGATATTTCGCTCGCATGTCTGATTCCTTATGTTACACAAATTTACTCTTTTTTATCTTCAAAAATACGTGTTCCTGAATTCAATGGCTTGTCTGATAAAAATGAGGCAGGATATTGTTTTAATTTTAATTGATGACGATATCCTTGATACTCAATTTCAATACTTCCTTGTTCTATATTGTAAAGTTTAGCACCTCCTGGCAAAACATCCCCAATATAATAAACTTTTTCCTCTCCAGAAGTATCTTTTAATACAGCAGAACGTTTTTGTACAGCCTTGTCATAGACAATGCCTTCTAATTGGAATGCACTCGAAATTTGGTTTTGCACGCTGGTACTCATTGGTTTTCCAAATAAACGCTCTGATCCCAATTGGCGATATTGCAGTATCGGTTTGACTTTCATGATAAGGATATTTGCTTGTTGCTGATATTCCAACTCTTGGTTCCAAGTATTTTTCAACCAAAACATGAGTATCATTAAGAGTGCAAACAAAATGGCAAGCATATACCCTACCGAAAACGGAGAATTGTAACTGATATTCCACAGTTCATTGACCTCAGATTGATACAAAGCAAGGTTGGGATAGGTCTCAACAATATTTTTTAACTGAGGAATTGATCTAAACCATTTCATGTGTATAATATTTAACCTTCGTTTGTTTTTTTTGAATTATTGATGTTGTACCGTCATTTTAGCACTTTCTTTTCAGTTTTGAGAATAATAAGCATTCTTTACCTGGGTATTTTTTCAAATGCGTATGCCCAAAACGCCTCAGATATCCAACATATTCTAGATGGTGTAAACCATTTTCGCATGCGTCATTTATTAATGCCATTAAAATTAGACCCCCAAATGAGTGCCATTGCTGCTAAACACAGCCAAGATATGGCACATCATATCTGTCCTTTTGGTCATAGTGGTTGGGCTGAGCGTTTCTTAAAGATTCGTAACAGCCTCCCCAATACCATCAAAGGTGGAGAAAATGTGGCTTATGGATACAAAGATATTGATAGTGTCATCACTGGTTGGACGCATAGCCCTGGGCATCGCGCCAATATTTTAGGTTCCTATAATCTTACAGGCATTGCTATTGCCTATGATGACAGACATCGCCCCTATTATACCCAAGTGTTTGCATATCAACGACACTAAAATGATACCATTTGAGTGAGGGGATTTGACTGCAATTCTTTGTCTGAATCTGGGCACAACCAGGCATAGATTTTGGGGTCTAATAATATAGGGAAATTTTCAGGCATTGAATAGAGGTGACATTTCACTAAGAGATACCATAGATCTTTTGTGATAAGAGAACTCAAAGGCTGATTGATACTCCCAAAATCGCGGGCATCATTTGTTTTTTTATGCAAAAGAAGGGGTTGAGAGTAATAGGAATATGTCTTATTTTTTAATAGAGAAAGCATCTTATCATTGATTAAA
>JAKFUY010000134.1 GCA_021732495.1 Legionellales bacterium
TTGTATCTTAATCTCTCGTTCAAATTGCATATCAAGAATTTTTACGACTTCAATACCATTATAAACAAAATAAAATAATTTCCTGGCAGGATTGGAAATAAGACCCTGTATCTCCTCTCGAACTCCGATTTCACGTCGTGCATGCAATCCTGATGAAGCAGAATGAATATCTTTTAGTTTAAGATCGCCATCTGTTTGAACGATTCCAAAATGGAGTTTTAGTATACTAGATTCTTCCATCCCACGAATATAACGTGCCACCCCGTCCCGTATTTTTAAGGAAATATCGGTGCTTTCTTCAGAAGAGAAATTTCCAGTTAAATAATCTTCCATTTTCTTATCAATTTTAACTGCGCTACTGACATCATAATTGGTGACATCTGCAAAGGTCAGCATACCCCTTCCATCTCCCATATTGGAGAACATGCAAAAAGGCCCCATACAAAAAAAAGAGGAATTAACATTTCTTAATTGAACGGGAAGTTCTACCTCAAGCAAACATTTCAGACGATTTGTTCGGCTACCATCCTGGTAAGGAATACCTATCTTACTATTTAAAAATTCAATATTTTCCCATGATGAATTGACAATATGATCGGATTGTAGTGATGCTAAAGTATCGCCACTCACCGAGCTTTTCATCTCGATTGAAAACCGGTTATCTGTATCCATCCAGTGTTGGATATTGGTGACTTCCACATTTTCAACCAAATGAATATTGGGATTGGCTTCAATGACTTCACGTATATGTGCTGCAAATTTTGGAAAATCAAACAAATGCTCGGCTGTTTCGATTGCGAGTTCGACTAAATCTGCCTTGACGTGATTTGCATATTCTGTTCTTTCTAATTCTCGTATGAACTTATCTGGCGTTCCAAACACTTGATTCAATGGATCTTCGTCACACATTTTTTGATATTCTGCTTGAATAGCAAGATAGTGCTCCCAAATAACTGCTGCAGGAGGTTTTGATTGCTTATGAATATAGTATCGTCCACGTCCAGTAGCTTCTCCAAAGCCTATTAAGAAATCCGGATAGCGTCTTTGAACTTCGATGGATGCCCTAAGATATTGTATCGAAGTTTCTAAATCCATATAATGGAAGCCATGACCCATGCGAGCTGGATTCCTGCCAGTTGATCCAGAGAACATTGTAGAGCGTTCTAAAATCGTTATTTTTTGTGTTGGATATTTTCGAGAAAGTTCTAGGGCAGCAGCAACGCCTGCGATACCAGCTCCAATAATAACCAGAGGTTTTTCATCATGACTTTTCATCATAGCTCCATAGAATTATTTGTTGGACTTGCTTCATATCCATAGAAGACAGTCAGTTTTCCTTAGCTTCTTAGCTATCCTTGTAAGAAGTTAGAATTATTGTTTAAAAGCTTTGCATACACATCGCAATCAAGGCATTAGGAAATATTCCGAATAGTAATAAACTCAGCGATTGCAGGGCATATATTGTTCTCTTAATCGGCTGCACTTCAATAGACTGCATCGAAGCTTCAGGTGCTTCAAAGTACATGATACGTATCAAGTTAAGATAATAAAAAGCCCCAACAACTGCTAATATTAACGCAATAATAGCAACGTAGTATAAGCCGGTATCTACTAATGCACGAATGATAAATAATTTAGCAAAAAACCCTAGCGCAGGAGGAACGCCCGCCATCGAGAAAAATACAATCATTAACATCGCGGCCATCCATGGTGAACGCTTATTCAAGCCTTTCAGATCATTGACCATCAACAACATCTTTCCATTGGCATTTGGCAATATAACTGTTGCAAAAGCAACGACGGTCATCATGGAATAAATAATCACATAGAGAATTGATGCCGATTGCCCTGTTTTTCCACCAGCTACAAAACCAAGAATTGCATAACCCATATGTGAAATCGTAGAATAGGCTAATAAGCGTCTAAGATCAGTTTGAACAAGTGCTGCAAAATTACCAAGTGCTACTGATGACAATGCCAGTAGAGCTAGAACATGATGAGTCATAGGAATAACATCGAATAAACCACTCATCGACAATCTAAGAAAAATACCTAAGCCTGCAATTTTAGGCGCTGCACTTAAAAAAAGTGTTATCACTGGATGCGCACCGACATACACATCGGGCACCCACATATGAAAAGGCACTAAAGCAACTTTAAAAGAGGCACCTGCAATAATAAAAATGATGCCTAGCAATATCATTAATTTATCTTCCTGCATGTGAGACATCAAGCTATGGGCTACTTTATCAAATTGAACTTGTCCTGATAAACCATACAGAATTGACATTCCAAACAGAATAAAAACTGAAGCGATAGCTCCCATAATGAAAAATTTGACCCCTGCTTCAACAGCATTTTGATTATTTTTTTGTGAAGCAACCAAGGCGTATAATGGTAATGAGGTGAGCTCTAGGCTCAAATACAGTGACATCATTGATTGTGAGATAACCAACAACATCATCCCCACAGTTGATAGCAAGTATAAAGATAATATATCACCTTGCGAACTCTCTAATGATGATAGTTTTGATGCAGAATAAAATATACTCAATCCAGCCGATATCGCGATAAACATTTGAAGTAGATGCCCCCAATTGTCGCTAATAAAAAGAGTAGGCCATATCACCGCAGAATCCCCAGGAAACAAATTTGCAGATAAGCCGATAGCCACTAATAATCCCGCATAAGAAAGGTATATTGCCCAACGACTTTTTGGCCTGAACAAATCAAACAACATCACCAATACTGCAGAAGCAAACACCACAAGCAGGGGTGAGGATAATAAAAATGTACGTACTAAATTAAACATAACAGTAACCTTAAATTTTAGTTTTATAGGCCAACATCAAAATTTGGTGCATGGATTGATGTAACATGGTGAATAAGTGATTTGGACAAACCCCAATGGCAATTACAAAAACCGCCAGCAGTATAAAAGAGGTCAGCTCATAACAAGACAAATCCTGTAGGTCTTGGATTTTATTGTTGGCTATGGGCCCAAATATCACCCGTTTATACATCCACAAAGTGTATGCTGCACCAAGTATTAGTGTTGTTGCAGCTAAAAAGGCTATCCAAAAATCAATATGCATAGCACCTAAAATCACCATAAACTCACCAATAAATCCGGATGTTCCAGGAAGACCTGCATTAGCCATGGCAAATAGCATCAAAAAAGACGAGTACCGGGGCATCGTATGTACAATACCACCAAAATCATCGATCATACGCGTATGCATACGGTCATAAACATAGCCCACCGCGGCAAACATCCCACTTGATACGAATGCGTGAGAAATCATAATAATAACTGCCCCCTCCATTAACATGGCAGCACCCTGAAGCGCATTGGCTTGCGGAAGTAAAAATACGCCAAATAGGCCAAGGGTAACAAAACCCATGTGTGAGATGGAGGAGTAGGCTATCAATTTCTTCATGTCTTTTTGTACAATAGCAATCAAGCCAATGTATATTACAGCAATCAGAGACAACGCCACCATGCCTTTTGCAAAATAATGACAAGCGTCAGGGACAATGGGCATCGATAATCTTAAAAACCCATAGCCACCGAGTTTTAATAATATAGCCGCAAGCATAATAGAGCCGCCTGCAGGGGCCTCTGTATGCGCATCAGGCAGCCAGGTATGCACAGGAAACATTGGCACTTTAATGGCAAATGCTAACAAAAAGGCAATGAAAATAAAATTCTGTGCAGCTTGAGTTAAGGGTGCGGCATACATCGTCTGTATATCAAAAGATCCAGTTTGATATGCAAGATAGATAAGAGCGGCAAGCATTAACACCGAACCCAAAAATGTATATAGAAAAAATTTTATTGCGGCGTAGACGCGTCGATCTGATCCCCAAATCCCGATAATCAAATACATCGGAATCAGTGATGCTTCCCAAAACACATAAAACAAAATAGCATCCATTGAGGCAAATACCCCCACCAACAGCCCTTGTAATATCAAAAAACAAGCAAGATATTGAGTGAGTTTCGTCTGAATACTATTCCAGGTTGAGAAAATAACGATAATATTGGTAAAAATACTGAGCGCAATTAGGATTAAGGACAAACCATCGACACCTAAATGATACCGAATATTAAACAATGAGATCCAGGTGGTATCAAGCTCAAACTGCATGCTGGATTGATTAGGATTAAATTGTAACATCAAAACAACAGCCATTCCCAATGACACCAATACTGTCAGTAGTGCCAGATATTTGCCAAGATTTGATTTGTCAGATTTGACAAAAAAAAGCATCAACGTAGCAGAAATGATCGGAAACCATATAAGTATATTCAATAAGTTAGGCATAAATTAATCCTCAGCGCTTAAGCAAGCAAAAACCAACATACAATAATCATCAACCCCACCACCATGATTGTGAGGTAGTGAAATAAATATCCTGTTTGAAATTGACGAATCACACCCGCTGCTTTATCAACAATCGTGGCGACGCCATTGACGCCCATACCATCAATCAGCTGTTGGTCAAAATTTTTAAAAAAGATTTGACCAAGTCTCCTTGAACCCTTCACCCAAACCAGTTCATTGAAGGCATCAAACCCAAATTTCTGAATCAAAATTGCATAGAAAAACTTAAAATGTTTTACAAATTGTCCTGGTAATTCTGGTTTGACAACGTAAGCAATCCAGGCAAACAAGGTGCCTAAAACAGTTAGCCAAAATGGCAATTCTCCAATACCTTCAAAAATAGCATAGAAGGCATTTTCTGGATGTTTCATCATCATTCCAGATGCCACAACTTTGCCAAGCAATCCTGGTTGATTTAAAACCATCGGCCCATAAAGAATCCAGCCTATCACGACCGAGGGAATTGCGAGCAAAATAAGCGGCACAGTAACCACCCAGGGAGATTCGTGGGCATGTTCCCAAGTATGATGATCACCTCTGAATTTGCCATAAAAAGTCATGAATAAACTTCTAAAGGTATAAAATGCGGTGACCATAGCACCTGTAGCCACACAAAAATAGGCATAATGATGGCCAGCAATTCTTGAGTGATGTGCTGCGGCAATAATCGTATCTTTTGAGAAAAATCCGGCAAATGGTGGAAATGCACACAACGCTAGACATCCAATAAAATAAGTGATGAATGTAATTGGCATTTTCGAGCGCAAGCCACCCATTTTTGTCATGTCCTGTTCATGATGCATGCCCATAATGACCGAGCCTGCGCCTAAGAATAACAAAGCTTTAAAACAAGCATGCGTCAAAAGGTGGAATACACCCACAGAATATGATGATGCCCCCATCGCTACCATCATATATCCAAGTTGTGAGAGCGTAGAATAAGCAACCACGCGTTTAATATCGTTCATGACGATGCCTACCAAACCCATAAACAATGCACCTGTTGCACCAATAACTAAAATTAGTGAGCGCGCAGTGGGCGATAATTCAAATAGTGGTGATAAGCGGGCAATCATAAATATCCCTGCGGTGACCATAGTCGCGGCATGAATCAACGCAGAAATTGGCGTTGGACCTTCCATCGACTCTGGTAGCCAGACATGCAGTGGGACTTGAGCTGATTTACCCATAGCTCCAATAAACAACAAAATACAAATCAGTGTAACGGCAGAAATATTACCTAGAAAACCGAGCGAATAGGTTTCACCGAGCAACTGATAGTGGGAATTAAATAACGCACTGTAATCTAGTGAGCCAATTTTAACCAATATAAGCGCGATTCCGAGTATAAAGCCAAAATCCCCTACACGATTGACTAAAAATGCTTTGAGACTTCCCTCTAATGCTGACTCACGTTCGTACCAAAATCCGATGAGTAAATAAGATACCAAACCAACACCTTCCCATCCAAAAAAGAGCTGCAAGAAGTTATTAGACGTCACCAGCATCAGCATCATAAAAGTAAATAACGAGATGTAACTAAAAAAACGTTGATAGCCATCATCGTCACTCATATATCCAATGCTATAAATATGTACAAGCAATGATACAAAAGTCACTGTGATCATCATAACAGCCGATAACGGATCAATTAAAAATCCGATATTAAATTGATAAGGAAACCAATTGCCACCTGAAACCACTGTATATAATATGAAGTTATACACCGCATCGGAATTCTGTGACAGCACAACTGAAACACCGACAGCTGCAACAAACGAAATGACCAAGCCAAGAATAGTCACCGAATGAGCGCCTATTTTTCCTAGGATTTTTCTAAAAAATCCACAAAAAACACTCCCAACGAAGGGAGCAAATACACAAATGAGTGATAATGCCTTGATGCTCACAGTTGTTATCCTTTTAACAAATTCATATTCAACATATTGATATTGCCCTTGTTTCTATAAAGTAGCATAACAATAGCAAGACCAATTGCAGCTTCAGCAGCAGCTACAGCAAGAATAAAAAATACAAATATTTGACCTGTTGTTTGCTGATAGTAATGTGAAAAAGCAATAAAATTAGTATTGACAGCCATTAACAAGAGCTCGATGCAGACCAAGAGTAAAATCACCTGCTTTCGATTGATAACCATGCCAATCAATCCGAGCGTAAATAAAATAGTGCTGAAAATCATATAATGTGAAATCGGAATCATTATGCTCTCTTTTCTGAATTATTGGATAGGCTTATCACTTTTAAACGATCAGATTTGCGAACCATGATCTGTTTTTTAATATTTTGTCGTTTAATATTGCGAGGTCCTCGATGCACCAAGGTAATTGACGCAATGATGGCTACCAACAGTAATAATGCAGTAATTTCAATCAATGGCATATAATCGGTATACAACACATTGCCTAAGTCAGTTGTGTTCGAGACATGTACACCACCTATAACCGAACCAAGATTATCGACTGTTTGCACGGCATGTCCAATCAGATCTTTAGGCATGGTGTACCATAATAATCCTAGGAAAAAAGCAAGAAATAGGAAGGCTACACCCAGATAAATTTTCGGGAATTTTTGTTCGGTTTCCGTGTCAATATTCAACATCATCACGACAAAGAGGAATAAGGTCATTACCGCGCCGACGTAGACCAACACCAGTACCAAAGCCAAAAACTCAGCATTCGACATCATCCAGACAATTGATACCATAAAAAAACTAAATACCAGGGATAAAACTGCCCGAACTGGGTTTTTTTGTAATACAACCCCCAGGGCGCCAATAATCGTTAAAAAGGCACTTAGGTAAAAAACCGCTTGAAATAAATAATCTCTCATTAGGGTGTTCCTTATTCGGAGGAGTGATTTTTGAGTCTGTCGCTTGCCAACCGCGACTCCATCATATCACCCACCGCAAGTAATTTTTCCTTGGTCATAATATTTTGACCTCGGGCGTCGATATGGTAGTGCAATATCGGTGTTACGACGATTGAATCGACTGGGCAAGCCTCTTCACACAGACCACAATTAATACACTTGAACATATCAATATCAAAACGGGTCGTTCGACGCGACCCATCTTCTCTTGGCTCACAGTCAATCGTAATGGCGAGTGCAGGACACACTGCTTCACATAGTTTACAAGCAATGCAGCGCTCTTCTCCATTAGGATAACGTCTCAAAGCCAACAGTCCTCGAAAGCGAGGCGATATTGGTGTTTGTTCTTCAGGGAATTGCACAGTAATTTTCTTTTTAAAGAAATACTTCCCAGTCAACGCCAATCCCCTCAGGATATCGATCAACAAAAAGCTATGCAGATAATGACGAATATTCAATAAAATTTTTTTCATTTTCCTGCTCGTTAATTAATGATTAAACCAAATTGGTGCTTTTAGCATCACCATTGTGGCGGTAACGGCTATCCATACAATGGTAACTGGAATTAAGACCTTCCAGCCCAACTGCATCAGTTGATCATATCGATATCGAGGGAGTGTGGCGCGAACCCATAAATACACAAATAAGAAAAAAGTGATTTTTAGTAAAAACCACACCATCCCCGGTACAAAAAAGAACATATTTTCAAGAAATGGTATACCTTGGAAGGGTGATAGCCATCCCCCTAGAAAGACCAATGATAGAATTGCTGAAATCAGAATCATATTCGAATATTCGGCAAGAAAAAATAAGGCAAAACCAACAGAAGAATATTCTACATGAAACCCTGCAACAATTTCTGACTCGCCTTCTGCAAGGTCAAATGGCGCGCGGTTGGTTTCTGCAATACCTGCAATCCAAAACACCATAAATAAGGGAAACAATGGGATAAACCACCAATGAAGCAAGCCACCTTGTTGTGAGATGACAATATCACTCAAATTCATACTTCCAGCAGCGATTAATGCACCAACCAAAGCAAATCCCATCGCAATTTCATATGAAATGGTCTGCGCTGCACTTCTCAATGCCCCTAGCATTGCATACTTGGAATTCGAAGCCCAACCTGCAATTAATACGCCGTAGACGCCAAGAGAGCTCATAGTAAATAAGAACAAGACTCCGGCATTAATGTTTGCTAATACGATATATTGATCAAAGGGGATAACAGCCCATGCTGCAAGCGCGGGGATTAAGGAAAATAATGGCGCCACAACAAAAAGATAGCGATTGGATAAATCAGGAATAATCACTTCCTTTTGAATCAACTTAATCAAATCAGCAAAAGGTTGCAATAGTCCTCGAAATCCTACGCGGTTAGGTCCTATTCTTTGTTGAATATATCCAATGACTTTTCTTTCTGCATAAATCATATATGCCACAGTAAGCAACAATGGAATAACGATAACTATAATTTTAATCGCAATCCAAAGTAATGTGGCTAAATCATGAAGCATATTTCATTACCCTATTTTTGTTTATAAATATCTCTCATTTTCTCTTCATTACGATTTAAGAGAAACCATTTCAAATTGACCTGTACGAATAAGGCTGTACGCGCCGACTGCAGGGAGTAATACCACACATTCGTGGAGTCTTTCATCTAATTCCAAAGGCAATGTTATCTCATTATTATTTTGAGATACAGTGACATTTGAACCTAGCTTCAATTTTTCTGCAACTTTAGGGTGAATCTTCACAATTGGCTGATCAACGGCTGCTGAATCCTGCAAAGGTTTTGAATGTCTGACCAACATATCTACACCGTATAAAGGAACTTCAGTGACACCAACAAGTGCTTGATTTGATCCAGGTAAATTTTCGGGCAAAAAAGAATCATCCTTTTTATTATCCTTTTTCGGGTGTGCTCTTAGCTCTGCTAGTATTTCTTGGCTTGATGTATATTCAAAACCATCACAGTGCGTTAAATTACCAAGAACTCGATATATTTTCCAGGCAGGTCTTGCCTTTTCGTAAACATCAGCAGCACCTTCAAAGGACTGCCATTGTTCATCGATATTCACAAAGGTACCCGACGTTTCAGCAAAACTTGCCATAGGCAATATGACATCTGCCACTTCTAACAATTCTTCCGTTTTAAAAGAGGATACCGCTAATACAAACTCTGCATTTTTCATAGCTATTTTAGCCAATGGTGCATTTGCAAAATCAAGGGATGGCTCAACGCCATGTAAAATATAAGCTTTTAAACCTTTGGATAATGATTGCTCTATATTCAGCCCTTTAGAACCAGGTACAAATCCTGCTTCCCAAGCACCATTTGAATTAGCACCTTGAGGAAAATGCAACCACTTGACTGCGCTATGTTGGGTTATCCATGAAAGGCATGCCCGCAATTGACTATAATGCGGATGATTTTCAAATTGAGCACCTGTAATGATCACGGCATTTTCCAATGCCAACAATTGTGCTACGGCTTTGTGATTGGCATGAGGCTTTAGACTTTTCACTATCGATTTAAATGATTCGGGTGCATCTTTAAATTCTAACTTCATTGCAACCATAATAGATAGCAAATGGGATAAGAATTGGTGAGGTTCATCAACAATTGCAACATCCACATCGAATGGTGATTGATAATTGGCTACATTCAATGATGCAATTTTGGCACCATTTAAAAATGCTTTTCTGACTCTTGCAGCAGCCATTGGAACTTCACGTTTTAAATGCGTGCCAAATAAAAACACTACTGACTGGTTTTCAACTTCTGCATACTTGATGCTGTTCTTAATA
>JAKFUY010000208.1 GCA_021732495.1 Legionellales bacterium
CATATTTTTATCTAATTCCTTGCAAAAATCATCGATTTCGCAAAAAATAGAGACCAGCTGACTCTCCTTCAGCATACTGAAATTCCTTTTAGACGAGAAAAATCAGCATGTTAGGGGCGTCAGCCCCTTTTTTCAATATCTAAATAACTCCGAACTGGGGTTCCTTTAGCTTTGATAAAAGCTGATCTTCATAACGCGCACGGTTGTTTTTTATGGTCGATTCATTTACTGTTTTCCATAATAGGGGTGTTGCACGACCATGTTCTGTCAGCAAATTAATAGCTATAGTTGATTGGCCATCTGCGTCAAAATCAGTCCAGTCCATGGATACCATAATCTCTTTACGGTCACCAATTATATGAGAAGCCCAAATACCACTTTCCTGCCAAATGTCAAATTTTTTGTTGCTTAATAAGCGGTCTATTTGTTTTGTTGTGTGCTTTTTATCGAGACCCATGGCAGCAGCTAATCCTGCTCCAATTTTATGTAAAATAAGTTCTTCAGCAGTGAGTAGATCTATTGCAGCATCAGCTATAGAGCCTAGACGTTTTAAGTGCATTGTTTCACCAAAAATGCTGTTAACAAAATCAAAAACTTTAATCGCATCTATTCTCTTTGCTCTTTTATTGCTCGAAACTGGCTGGGTCATATTATTATACTCCTCAAAATAAACCAGGCAATGATGATCCTTTCCTGATAAAAATCAATAGGTTATGGTGTTTTTTTGATTGCTAAATTTGAGGGGATCTCTGAGAGCATTACTAGCAGAAACTATCATACTTGACACCGCATTTAGTTTATTGCAAGAGGAAAACATAGAAGCCGCCTATGCTGCTTTAAATAATCACTGCTATATGCTTCACTCTGAACAAGAAAAAAAAGAATTCCGTGATTATTATGGACGTTTTATAAATATAGCATCTTTATAAGAAATAAAACGTGCCTCACAACAGGAGAATCGTTCTGAAGAGTATGAGCACGAACTTGAAAAAGGTAAACGGGACAAGTATTTCAAATTTTACAATAATCGTACTTATAAATGGCGTAACTTAATCATTCGTCTTTTTGCAGAAGAATATTTGGATGATTTTAAATACCGTCATGCTTTAGCAACGGGTGACTTTACGGATATCTTAGCAACACGTAAATTACTGTCGCCCATAAAAGCTATCGTTGCACTTTTAAATACTATAAATCTATTCTTGCCAATGGTAATATTAGTACCCCCTTTATTATACTTTAAACCCTCCCTTTTAAAGTTATGGATCAATTACAATTGCATTTCTAGGTTTCTAGAATTTTTAGCATCCCCCGTAAATAATATTGTCAGACCCATAGCAGAATATTCAGGAATTTCACCTTTTATCCTTATTGCGGCTTTTCTCGCAATTGGGACTGCTTGAATCTATTCTTCACTGGTTTTGAAAATTTTTAAAATACTGGTTTACGCCGCAAATGATTGGCCAATGGTCATTGGGGTCTCGATTTTTTCTTTAATTTATGATCTCTACAAGATGGCTACTAATTTTAGAAAAATAACACAAATTTTACCTTTACCGATAGAACCAGTGCCTGAGCACATCCAGGAAGCGACCAACCTAGTTTCTAAAAAAGCCACTTTGTCGCATCAATTATTTAATACCCCTAAAGATACTGAATTTCTTCTGCAAGAAGAGAGAACCTTTTCCCAACAAACAGCTGGTTTTTTTGGTGCCGTGATACACAAAACTACTCCTTATAAAAATTTCTCTAAACCACAGATGTGTTAACCGACATGATATGCGTAGCACTTGCATCCTTCTAACAACTGGCCGTCAAGCACATTTGAACAATACACTCGCAATATGATAAAATCAATTTGTTATCTCATTCAAGGACGAAAATGCTTAATCTCTTTCGTTTACTTACAATCACCCCAGAGCATATATGTAGCGCGTAATGTTTATTCTTAAAAACACCGTCCAGCCCTGTTGCCTCATAATTGAATGTTACCGAAGAGCTAGATATCTATTGAAAAAATAAGAATATTAAAGTATCATCTTGCGTATTGAAAATACACTATGAAATAAGACTATGAATGAATCAGATTTAAAAATACTTGAATTATCACCAACCGATTTAATTGATTTGTCAGATGAGCAAAAAGAAGCCAAAATCAAGGTTCAGTATCGTAGGATGGCTCTTAGGTTTCATCCCGACAAAAACAAGAATGATCCACAAGCAAGTGAGCATTTTCAAAAAATTAATGCTGCATACACAGCATTACGTCGTTCAAATACAGAATGCCACTCTGAAATCCATACATTTTCCAATCATCAAGAAATTATAATACCGGACACCGCATTTAGTTTATTGTTGGAAGAAAACATAGAAGCCGCATTTGATGCTTTAAATCATCAGTTCAGAATGCTTCACTCTGAACAAGAAAAAAAAGAATTCCGTGATTATTATGGACGTTTTTTAAATCTCGCATATTCATTAGAAAAAAAACGTACCTCGCTTCAGGCAAATCGGGGTAAATATTTTTATGAACACATTAATGCCCCGCTTAACTCTCGTGTCACTTATGAATGGCGTAACTTAATCATTCGTCTTTTTGCAGAAGAATATTTGGATGATTTCAAATACCGTCATGCTTTAGCAACGGGTGACTTTACGGATATCTTAGCAACACGTAAATTACTGTCTCCCATAAAAGTTATCGTTGCACTTTTAAATACTATAAATCTATCCATTTGCATCTCAGCAGGTTATCTATTAGCTACGTTTATACAGAAGTTAGTGCAAGACTTTAGTGGAGAATTCAATAAAGAAAGAGGCGAACGAAACATCCTAAAATGCGCTATGATTGCTGTGCAAATGTTAGTATTTCCGTTAATTATTGGTCTTTGTGTGTACTTTGCGCCCAGTCTCATGATGTTCGGGTTTAGTTTACCTTTTATTTCTAATTTTCTAGAATTTTTAGCATCCCCCATAAATAAGATTGTCAGACCCATTGCAGAATATTCGAGAATTTCACCTTTTATCCTTACTGCCGCTTTTCTAGCGATTGGAGCTGCTGGAATCTATTCTTCTATGCATTTGATAATATTGGGTAACTCAGCTGCGATTTTTTTGATTTATCTTACTAATGCAATTTATTATTATACCAATTACATTCTACTTAAATTCCTATTCAACCTATATCAGCAATCTCCAGCTGCGGGTATGTTCATGGTATTTCTGATGTCAATATCGTTCTTAATCAACTTTGTAAGTCCTTTACCCACTTTATACGATACACCTAAAACCTCTGAAATATTGCTAATGTTAATGAACAATCTTTCAATAGCATCTTTGCTCTACTTAGCCAATGAAAAATTGATAAATCCTAGTGTTTATGCGGCAGAAATAATGCAAAATTTACCTTTACCGAAAGAGCCAGTGCCTGAACACATCCAGGAAGCAACTAATCTCGTTTCTAAAAAAGCCACTTTGTCGCATCAATTATTTAATACCCCTAAAGATACTGAATTTCTTCTGCAAGAAGAGAGGACCTTTTCGCAACAAACGGCTAGTTTTTTTGGTGCAGTCATTCACAAAACCACGCCTTATAAAAATTTTCCTATACCACAGATTTGTTAACCGACATGATATGCGTAGCACTTGCATCCTGTCTAACAACTGGCCGTCAAGCACATTTGAACAATACACTCGCAATATGATAAAATGCATTTGTATTATCACTCAAGGACCAATATGTTTAATCTCTTTCGTTCACTTTCAATCCTTTTATTTGTAGCACCATTGTTTGCTCAACCCACCATTGAGGTCGATGGCACTATTGACCAAACTTTACCCTCTCAGCCTGAAAAAACCATTCAACTTATCCGCCTCAAATTATCCAGCGAAGCAGAAAGTCTCATTGCTAAAAAGATGTTTCAAGCTAAGCTCGCTAATACCAATAAATTAGTATTAACCAGTACTGGAACAACACCTTCTGTGCAATTGGCAATGAACAATGTTCCAGTCTTAGATCAGGGCCCCCATGGTACCTGTGTTACTTTTTCTGCCACGGCTGCATTAGATGCCATTATTGGACAAGGAGACTACATTAGCCAACTCTGCACCTTAACCCTCAATCAGTATCTAAGTAGCCATGGCTATGCGCCTGATTTTTGGAATGGCACGCTGCCTAAACATGTCTTCAATCAAATGAATATTTTTGGGATTGTTAATAAAGCCAATGAACATCAATATGGTTGTGGCGGACTCAATGCATACCCTAATCTTCCAAGCACCAAAAGCAATGAAATGGATGTTGATCAGTTTCATCAAATCAGTCAAAACCTCTTTGATCTCGTTGATTTCGATACCACCCAGATACTGGATTATTACCAATTCGTGCAAAAAGAAACTCCTGTGGGCAAAGTCGAGCAAGATGTAAAAAATTGTCTTAATCAAGGGGATAGATTGACTATAGGAACGATTGTTATTCCAGACAACTTCATTGGCGCCTATGGTAAATATCATGCCTCCCATGACACATGGATATTAAATTCTGATGTTGTAAGTTACATCAACTCCAATCAAGAATTAGCAGGGCATGCAATGGTACTCACCGGATATGATGACAATGCAGTGGTCATGGATAGTCAAGGAAACTCCCATCGTGGTTTATTTACACTGAGGAACTCCTGGGGGCCTCGTGCAGGTGACCAAGGCAACTTCTACATGAGTTATGATTATTTTAGAAGTTTAGTTATGGATTTGATGCGCATCAGAAAATTATCCTAAGGTAGAACAACGCATCGTGGCAACTCAAGGCTTTACTATAAAGTCATGAAATTGCCACGAAATCTCTTCGAAGTTTTTTTCAAATGGACTCGTGATCAGATGATGTGGGTTCCAATCCGTCCCGGTAGAGTAAAATCCACCCCAATAGATCTCAGCTTCTTGCAATATCTCGTGCCACGGCAAATCATCTGGATATAATAAGCCACCATTGGGATTATTTTTCATCCACATCAATGCAGAAAAAATGCCACCAGCCACTTGCACGGTCGTTGCAGACTGATTTGCAATCAAATTGCGTGACTGATGAATATCTAATAAAGAACCGGTCCACCAACTCATATGGGGATTGCCCATCAGTAACACCCCTAAAATATCTTGGCCAGCAATAATATCATCAGTCATAATTCTAAAACTAGGTTGCAACTTTAGAGAGTTCATCTCCATCTCATGCAATGAGGCAATGGTACTATCTGTAGGGCAATAGGCATAATGCACCGTAGGGCAGTAAACACACTGTTTACCATGATGAATGCTTAAATGTTTGGAAATACTAATCGCTTCTCCATGCGTAATGGCCATGCCAATAATCGCTTGATTTGGCACCCATGACTTGACCCAAACATTTTTTCCAGAGCGTTTCATCCATACGCAGTTCGGATTGTCTTGATTATAAAAAGTATCTTCAGGCAATATCGTCTCATGGGTACCCCACCCCATTTCAGCAGGATGCAAACTTTCTTCATATAACCCCATGACACTCCAAGTATTGACAAATTCATTGGGTATTTTGGGGCGATTTGACACTTGTGTGTCTCTTTCAGAAATATGTATGACTTTAATTTCTAACTCACGAGCCAGTTCTGGAAAATTTTCTGTCATCAAAAATTCTTCCAGTCTCAATGTAGCAAGCCCTTTTCTTAATAACTCAGTTCCTAACTCCATCAAGCCTTTTTTAACCAAATGTGACACAATGCCCGGATTGGCCCCATGCTCAACCAATATTGAAGGATGTTTGGTTTGATTTCTTGCAAAATATTCTTCAACTTGACGGTGCCTATTATATAAAGTCACGCTCTCGTCAAATTGCGTAAGATCTGCAATCTCCCACTCTTCAATCGCAGCATTGATATACATGACATGGTGTTGATCACACCATTTGATAAGACTTAATGAGTCCACCATAGAAGATAAATCAATCAATAAATCATTTGGGGACAAAAATTGATCTAAAATTTCCACATAATTTTCAGGGGTAACTTTTTTTTGCACAAAAGTGACACCCAGATTGATAAAAGGTTGGAGTTTGTTTTGGTAAGGCAAACTATCCATTATGGTAATTTGATGAGGCAAAGCAAATTTTTGAATCAGTACTGGCAGTAGACATTGAGCAACAGAACCATATCCAACCATAAAAATTTGATGATTAAACATTTTATTCATTCCCCTTGCACCCATATAAATTAATTATAGGCTATTATAAAAACTTTTTTTAATTTTTATTCATTCAACTTAACGTTAAATCTTGTCAAAGGACTTGCTTAATAATATGCTCTATACCATGATTTAATTGGATTAACTTATGTCAACATCAACACCTATCTCAATTCAAGAAATTGCTCAAATTATTTTAGCGCACTACCCTAATGATTTTACTCCTAAAGTAGGTATTGTTTTAGGCTCAGGATTAGGAAATTTTACAGATTTTATTGAAAATAAAGTAACTATCCCTTATCAACAAATCCCAAGCTTTCCTCAACCTACCGTCAAAGGTCATCAAGGTGAATTGGTGCTAGGTCATTGCCAAGGTGTTCCTATAGTGTGCCTAAAAGGCAGGGCTCATCTGTATGAAGGCATCGATCCCCAAGTCATTAAAACCTATGTACGAACCTTGAAATCTTTAGGCTGTGAATACTTTATTGCCACCAATGCGTCGGGTTCTTTAGATCCGAACATGTTGCCAGGTGAAATTATGCTTATCACCGATCATATTAACTTCATGCCAATAAACCCATTAGTGGGCCCCAATGATGACGAATATGGCCCTCGTTTTCTTCCCGTGGATAACGCTTATAATGCAGATTTGCAAAAAATGCTTAGTGATGCTGCACTATCGGCAGGAATCACTTTACATCAAGGTGTGTATTTTGCTGTACAAGGCCCTCAATATGAAACAGCTGCTGAAATTAAAGCCTTTCGTATTCTAGGTGCTGATGCAGTGGGCATGTCCACTGTGCCCGAAGTGTTAGTTGCCCATCACTGTGGCATGAAAGTTGGCGCTTTGGCAACCATTACTAATTTTGCCACAGGTTTAAGCAAAGTTAGTCACAATCATAACGATGTAGTGGCCGTTGCAGAAAAAGCAAGTCAAAAACTGCAACAAATCATTCAACAATTTTTGAGAAATTTGAATTAATTATGCGATCAAAATATTCCTATAAAGAAATCATGCATTTTGTTGATCTTACTTGTTTGAAAGATCCTGATGAGATTAAAAAAGAAGATATCGATGCCTTAGTAGCAGAAGCTGAGCTTTATAAAGTCGCAGCAATATGTGTCTGGCCTGAGTTTTTAGACTGGATACCTACGGAGTGCACTATCCAGAAAGCCACAGTTGTCAATTTCCCTATGGGAGACCAGGCCGTTGAAGAAGTTCAACAGATGATTGATGACATTATGGAAAAACACCCAGGAACAGAAATTGATTATGTATTTCCCTACCAACAATATTGGCAGGGTGATAAGGCCATGGCTATTCAACATTGCCAAACCATCATCGAGCATTGTGCAGAACATGAAGTTAAACTAAAAATCATTTTAGAAACTGGCGTGATTCAAAATATTGTTCATTTACAGACCCTTGCCTCACAGCTTATTGATTTAGGCGCTAAAATGTTGAAAACATCGACTGGAAAAACACCTATTGGGGCAACCCCAGAAGCCGTGAAAGCGTTGTGTGTGACCATGCACAATCATATTCATGAATGCGGCATCAAGATATCAGGTGGAATCAATAATTACAGTGAAGTTTTAGAATATCTGGATTTAATTTTAACCATTATCACTGAAAAGCCATCCCCAGATTGGTTGCGATTCGGTTGCAGCCAGTTATTTAATGATTTATGACCGCTGTTCGAGCCATTATTGCCTTAATGCGGCTGGATAAACCTGTTGGTATTTTTTTACTTTGGTTTCCAACCGCATGGGCACTGTGCCTAGGATATAACGGTTCGCCACCCTCGACCATCCTTTTTTGGTTTGCATTGGGAACCATTGTCATGCGCTCAGCTGGCTGTGTCATCAATGACATCGCTGATAGAAAGTGGGATGGTTTTGTCAAAAGAACTCAATTTCGTCCCTTAGTAACACAATGTTTGAGTCTACAAACAGCTTGGGTGGTGTTTATGATATTAATTATCATGGCATTATTGATTTTAATCCAGCTACCTAAAAATTGTTTTTATGCTGCCATTCCTGCAGCAGGTCTAACTATACTTTATCCATTCTGCAAACGGTTTATTTCAACACCACAACTAATATTAGGCTTAGCCTTTGCATCAAGTATTCCGATGGTAGCTTTAGCAAGTCAATCGCATTGGAATGCCCCTTGGACGCTATTGCTTTGCATCACCATTCTTTGGGTTATCGCCTATGATACCCAATATGCCTTGGCCGATATTGAAGATGATAAGAAAGCAGGCATTCTTTCCACGGCGGGTTTATTAAAAGACAAGGTCCATCTTTTTATCTATGGCACACAAATCATCATGCACATTCTGTGGATCTACTACGCTTATTTAACCCAGCAAAAACAAAGTTTCTATATTGGCTGGATGATGGCTTTTTTATTTGGGTTCTATCAGTACTTGTGCATACAAAAACAAAACCCGTTACAAGCATTTAAGAACAACACATGGTATGGCTTGTGGATGTGGCTGTTACTATTAATGAATAAACTGGGTTGCTAATTTTACATATCATCAGCAGATCCTGTTTAACGATTTCTTGGCATATCAGATTTTTTATCAAAAAAATACTTGATTTTTAAGGTTTATAAGTTTCACCCTCATGCGATTGTGATGTATCAGGTTGAGGTTTAAAGATGCTATACCAGCCAGCTTCTGTAGAGCTTGGCATATCTGTAGGCTTGGTTGATAGTGATTTGATTGCTTGCAAATGATTCTCTACAAGTTGGATTAAATTGCGAAAATTGGGTACAGGCGATAACTGGTGTTTAATAGCATAAATGCGATTTTTTTCATAAGCATCCGTCATCATTTTAGCTTCTTCACCGCTAATGCCTTTTGAAACGAGGATTTGTATGATTTCACCAGGGTCAAATTCAGGCAAATCATGACTGATGCAACGTCTTAGAATAGCTGTACTGGGCGCACGACGCCCTGCCATGGTGACAGGGTTTTGTGTAGCAATAATCATAAATCCAGGCCTTACTACCTGGCCTGATTGGCCTTTGGGATTTTTACCCATCAATAGGTCGTTGAGTAACCGCTCCATCATCGGTGAACTATTGATTTCATCAATCATCACCACAGCACCTTCATAAAAGGCCTTGATAAGCAAGGCTTCCTTTTCACTCAGCGGCATACTAACGGGCATACGGTAGAATAGATTGCGTTTTTTTGTAGGATTAATAAAGTCGTGCTCTTCTTGGTAATCACGCGCCCTTAAGCCTGCGATAACCAGCTCACTTTTACCAATACCTGGTGCACCTTCGATTATCAGTCCACCAAGACCACCTCCTTTTTGTGCGGTATTCAATGTAGCAGCTTCTTTACATCGCCATTCTCGCAATCCCAGCAAATCATCAATCTGTTGTGACAATGCCAGTCGTGATTCTGTAACTAAAAAAGTACTGTCTGGTCTTGCAACAGGCGCAAACACCATGGGTATTTTAGGCTTAAATATTTCATCAAATTCCTTGTGCTTGGATTCGGGCACCAAGTTTCTTGCGAGTGTATAGGTGAAATGTTCTGCAATAGCATTGATATC
>JAKFUY010000081.1 GCA_021732495.1 Legionellales bacterium
TATTATTATACTCCTCAAAATGAATGAGGTAATGATGATCCTTTCCTGATAAAAATCAATAGGTTATGGTGTTTTTTTGATTGCTAAATTTGAGGGGATCTCTGAGAGCGTATGGACATATCTTACGACTTGAAAATGGCCAGTTGATGCCTATCTGGTGGTCTGCCGCAATTGTCTATCTAGCGTTGATTTTCGGGGTTCATTATTTTGGTTTGTCGATGGCAAAATATTCTATGATGCAGGCCATCGTTCATTCGGCTATTTTTGGTTTGATTACCTATGCCGTATATGATTTTACCTGTTTGGCATTGTTTAAAGATTGGCCAATTGGTGTAACCGTTATTGATTGCCTTTGGGGAGGAGTCTTATGCGGGTTGACAGCATTTTTGACTTTGTGGCTTGAGAAATGGGTTTAGCTGATTAGCATTTTTATGGCAATGAGGCTTAATACCGATACATAGATATATTTAAGGTATCGAGGCGCAAGTGTTGTCGCAATTTTTGCGCCTACGGGTATAAATAAGATACTTGCAAGAGCAATATAAGCGACAGCAGGCCAGTAAATAAAGCCTGTCATGCTAGGTAGAACAGGGGAAGGTGACTCGCTTAGACCAAATACAAGCGTACTGCTGACAGCTATTGGGATAATCAGCAAGGTTGATGTCCCAATAGCTGTCAGCATATCCAAGCCTAAATACAGAAAAAATGGCATCATGATAATGCCTCCGCCAATTCCAAAAATAGAAGATAAAATACCGCTTAAAATTGCAAAAAAAACAATAAAATGATTTGAGTGAGGATGTGGTGACGGATTGTCTGCAAACAATATTTTTCCAGCCAAGATGATAAGCAGTATTGCAAATGATTTAGAGTAAAATGCACCATGTAAATGCTTTACAATTTGCGTGCCTAATAAAACCCCAATGATAACGCCAGGTAAAAAGCGCACAAACAAGGACCAGGACACTCGGTTTTGCTTCGCATATGCCTGGGCTGCTGCGGCTGAGGTAAAGATAATAACAGCCAAGGCGGTGGCAACAGCTACATGCATGGACAATGCAGGGGATACGCCGATGTGCTCTACATAATACTTCAAGGCCGGAACTATCAAGATGCCTCCACCAATTCCCAGAAGTCCTGACACAAGGCCTACACACATACCTAAAATACAAAGGAGAATCATGATGCTCTGAGCATGTTTCTTAATATTTCTTTAGAATGTGGGGCTAGACTACCCACCTGGTTGGTCGCCAGCCAGCTATTAATTTCTTCTAGGTCTGAGACACTTAAGCTCCCTGCTAAGTATTTCAATTGTAACAACTGTGTTATCAAAGAATATTGATCACTGGTGTATTGTAACTGAGTCTGAAAGTATTGTTGCTGGGCAAATAAAACATCGGTAATCGTTTTGGTGCCGGCTTGATATTGGGCTTCTATGCTCTCTAAAGAGCATTTTTGAGACATCAATGATTGTCTGTCTGCTTTTACTTTTTCGATATTATTGGTGATGGTATTGAAGGTGATTTTCGTATTAACAATCACTTCCCTACGAATATATTCCAATTGGTTACTAAAATCTTGAAATTTAAACTCAGCTTCCTTGGTTTTCGCAACAACCAATCCCCCTTGAAACACAGGTAGATTAACGGAAACGCCTACATTGGCGTTACGTGTTTGTTGTGGGATGAAAATACTATTAAACAATGAGTTGACACTGGTTGTCGCAAGGCTTGCTGTGCTGGTGTTGCTTATGCTAAGCGGATTGACCAGATTATTGGTCTGGGTAAAATTGCTAAATAAATTAAAATAGGGCAAGTGGCCGGAAAAGGTTGCCTTGAGGTTTTGCCGGGCACTTTCTAGATAGAATTTAGCCGCATAGAGTTTATAGTTTTGTTTTAATGAGATGTTCACCCAGGCCTCAGGTTGCATAGGCTCAGGATGCATCAATGGTATCGTTTTGTTTTTTAGAGAAGCCACCGCAGGATAGGTGTGATTCGTCAGTTTTGAAAGATTTTGTTGGGCATCTTGTAAATTATTTTGAGCAGTGATGACCGTAGAATAGGATTGATCATAGGCAGCCTTTGCTTGATAAACGGTAGTGATAGGATCGAGTCCTACATTAAATCGGTCTTGAGCCTGTTGGAGCTGTCTCTTATAAGACTGGCGCTGCACTTGGGCCGTATTGAGATTGTCTTGTGCCAATAACACATTGAAATAGGATTGTGCAGCTCTTAGAATAAGGTTTTGTGCACTATCATTGAAATTGGCCAAAGCGGCTCTGACATTGGCGCGTGCTTGTTCTAATAAGGACCACGATTTCATATTGAATAAGGCTTGTGTTGCTTGTGCGCCGATCTGGCCTTGCACATAACTTCGGTTAACATCTAAAACCTGACCTGATTTTACTTCAGTGTAGGTTGAAGCACCTAGAGCATTTAAAGTCAGTTGTGGCAGTAAGGCCGACAATGCTTGAGGAATGGTTGTGGATTCTGCCATAAACACACTGTAAGCACTTTTGAAGGTCGGATCGTTTTCTAATGCTTCGTAATACACTTCGAGCAAATCGGTAGCCATCACGGTTGTGCTCATAAAAGTGAAAATGAGTGCGATAAGTCGTTGTCGCATTCTACTTAATCCTTGCGTCCTCATTTGACCTCTTAAAATATAAATTTAGCTGGCTGATGGTTGATTAACATTGGTGTTTTGGTTTGAAAAACCAACTCATGTCCGATAACTTTTTGTTCATTGACGTGTAACCATTGTGCTTGTTGGGCAATTTCGCCAATAGGCGCAAATATTTTACCTTGAGGTTTAAGTAACTTAAACCATTGGCTGGGTATAAACTCGACACCTGAAGTACAAATGATTGCATCAAAAAGGTATGGAAACTCCAGGAGATTGCAGACGTCTTGCTGTAAAAACTCTACATTGCTAACCTCTAGCTCTTGGTGGACTTTTTTAGCATGTTCAATGAAATCGGCATAAATATCAATAGATACGACTTTTTGGCAGACTTTACTGAGTAAATAGCTAGAGAAACCAGAACCGGTGCCGATTTCCAAGATGACGTCGTTGGCATTAAATTTACCGGTTTGCAATATTTTAGCTTCTTCTAGAGGGGTTAGCATGATCTGATGATGGTCTAGGGGAATATGCATGTCTGTAAATGCAAAATCTTGATAGTGTTCAGGAATATATTGATGACGTGTATTTTCCGAGAACATCGCTAATATATCTTCATCTAGAATATTATTGGTTCGCAATTGCTGTTTAATCATGTTCAAGCATGCTAAAGAAGAGCCCATTTTTGTACACCATCGAAATAATTATGCTTAAGGGTAAATCGATATCGAAAATTTCGCAAGAAATTCATAGTGAGCTATCCGAAATTTTGTTATGATTTGTTTCATTTTTAACAATCCATCATAAAAATTATGAATTTGAAGTTTCTAGATCATTTGCAGCAATCATTGTCAGACATTACACAGCAAGGGTTACTCAAGCCTGAGCGCGTGATTGAGGGGCCCCAGCAAGCTGAGATTTCGGTTGGGCATAAACAAATGATAAATCTTTGTGCCAATAATTATTTGGGATTGGCCAGTCATCCTTTTTTGCTTGAAACCGCAGCCCAGGCTTTGCAGGACTATGGTTATGGGATGGCTTCAGTTCGCTTTATTTGTGGCACCCAATCCCCCCATAAAAGCTTAGAAAAAGCACTCAGTGATTTTTTAGGCATGGATGATACTATTTTATATTCCTCATGTTTTGATGCCAATGGTGGATTGTTTGAGACTTTATTAAGTGAGGAAGATGCTGTCATAAGTGATGCATTGAATCATGCCAGTATTATCGATGGCATTCGTCTGTGCAAGGCCAAACGTTTTCGCTATGCCAACAATGATATGCAAGAATTAGAGGAATGCCTTAAACAAGCACAATCAAATCGCTTTCGCTTAATAGCCACCGATGGTGTGTTTTCCATGGATGGCACCTTTGCCAATCTGCCTGCTATTTGTCAATTGGCAGAAAAATATGATGCGATGGTGATGGTCGATGACTCTCATGCGGTTGGATTTATTGGAGAACATGGGCAAGGTACCCCAAGTTTATTTGGTGTGGCCGATAAGGTTGATATTTTGACGGGAACCCTCGGTAAAGCTTTAGGTGGTGCTTCAGGTGGTTATATTTCCAGCCGACAACCAGTTATTGATTGGTTAAAGCAGCGGTCCAGACCCTATTTGTTTTCCAATGCCTTAGCGCCAATGATAGCACAAACCAGTTATCAACTATTGGCTTGGTTACAAACCCATCCGCAATTACAAAAAACGCTTGAGGCTAACACGCGGTTTTTTCGCCAGGGCCTTGAATCTCTTGGCTTTAAATTACTCCCTGGACATCATCCGATTATTCCTTTGATGCTGGGAGATGCGAGCTTGGCCTCACGCATGGCCGAAGCGTTATTAAAACAAAATATTTACGTGGTGGGCTTTTCTTTTCCTGTGGTGCCCTACGGGCAGGCAAGAATTAGAACGCAAATGTCTGCAGGATTAACCCAACCCCAGTTGGAATATGCTTTGTCTGCTTTTGCTAAAGTTGGACGAGACTTGCAGATCATTTAATGGCTGATAATAGAGGTTAAATATGAAAGCTTTGGTGAAATCAAAATCGGAAAAAGGTATCGAATTTTTAGATGTGGATAAACCGATTTGCATGCCTGAACATGTGTTGGTTAAAATTGAAAAAACGGCAATTTGTGGCACGGATATGCATATTTTTCATTGGGATGAATGGGCTCAAAAAACCATTCCGGTGCCTATGACCATTGGCCATGAGTTTTATGGAAAAATTGTAGAGCTTGGCGCCTATGTTTCAGGCTTTGAAGTCGGCCAACGCGTTTCGGGTGAAGGGCATTTGGTCTGTGGCCATTGTCGATTTTGCCGAACTGGCCAGGCTCATCTTTGTCCAGCCACTGTAGGCATTGGTGTCAATCGAAATGGTGCGTTTGCCCAATATTTAATGATTCCTGCCGCCAATGTTATTGCCTTGCCAGCAGATTTGAAAGATGAGTATGCAGCAATTTTAGACCCTTTGGGAAATGCAACCCATTGTGTGTTAACATATGACGTACTTGGTGAAGACGTTCTGATTACTGGAGCAGGACCTATTGGAATGATGGCGGTGGCAATTGCGAAGCATTGCGGTGCTCGTCGAGTGGTCATTACCGATATTAACACTTATCGCTTAAAGCTTGCAAAACAAATGGGTGCTGATGCGGCGGTTAATATTGAGACCGATAACTTGCCTGAAATCATGAAATCGTTAGATATTGATGGTTTTGCTGTGGGTTTGGAAATGTCTGGTCATCCGAATGCTCTTAATCAATTGGTAGGTTTAATGCAACATGGTGGGGGTATTGCTTTATTGGGGATCCCGCCTCATCAAACCACAATTGATTGGCATCAAGTGATCTTTAAGTGTTTAAGAATTCAAGGTATTTATGGTCGAAAAATGTATTCGACTTGGTATAAAATGATGGCGATGTTGCAATCAGGTTTAAATCTAGATCCAATCATTACCCACCATTTTAATGTAGATGACTTTGAAAAGGGTTTTGCAACTATGGGCTCAGGTCAAAGTGGGAAAGTTATACTTGATTGGACAAAAATGTAGAGGATTTTCGGTATGTCACAATATGTATTTACCTTACATCAATTGAGTAAGGTGGTCGATCAGCAGCGCTATATTCTTAAAGATATTTCTTTAAGCTTCTTCCCTGGCGCAAAAATTGGAATTTTAGGTTTAAATGGCTCTGGTAAATCGAGCTTGCTTAAAATTATGGCCGGTGTGGATAAAAATTTTAATGGTGAGGCCAGACCTCAGGCCGGTTTGAAAATAGGTTATTTACCTCAAGAACCCGTATTGGATTTGACTAAAACGGTCAGAGATATTGTCCAGGAAGGTGTGGCCGAACTATTGGCAATTCTACAACGGTTTGAAGATATCAGTATGCAATTTGCTGAGCCTATGACTGATGATGAGATGGAGGCCTTACTGAAAGAACAAGGTGATTTGCAACATGATATTGAAGCCGCCCAAGGCTGGGATCTCGATAGACGTTTAGAAATTGCTGCAGATGCTTTGCGCCTACCCGAATGGGATGCCCCCATATCGATTTTATCTGGGGGTGAGCGAAGACGGGTGGCATTATGTCGTTTATTGTTATCGAACCCTGATATGCTTTTGTTGGATGAGCCTACCAATCACTTGGATGCTGAAAGTGTTGCTTGGTTGGAACGCTATTTGGAGACATTTACAGGCACCGTTGTTGCTGTTACCCATGATAGATATTTTCTCGATCATGTTGCCGAATGGATTTTAGAGCTCGATCGTGGCGAAGGTATTCCATTTAAAGGTAATTATTCAGCTTGGTTAGAGTATAAGAATACCCGAATTGAGCAAGAGCAAAAAAAAGAGCAGGCACATCATCGTGCCTTATCGGCAGAGTTGGAGTGGGTGAGAAGTAGTCCAAAAGCAAGACAGGCCAAGAGTAAAGCTCGTTTGGCACGTTTTGAAGAATTACAAAGCAAGACATTTCAAAAACGCCAGGAAACCAATGAGATCTTTATTCCACCAGGTGATCGCTTGGGTGATTTGGTGATAGAAGTGGATCAATTGGCAAAAAGTTATGGTGAAAAGTTACTCTTTGATAAATTAACTTTAAATCTACCTAAAGGTGGCATCATGGGCATCATTGGTGCCAATGGAGCAGGTAAATCAACGTTTTTGAAACTTTTGTCCCAACAAGATTCTCCAGATTCAGGTGAAATTCGTTTTGGCGACACGGTAAAGCTTGCCCATATTGGACAATTTATTGATAATTTACAGCCCAATCACACTGTTTGGCAGGCAATCTCTGGTGGTTTAGATATGCTGCAAATCGGTGGTACACAAATGCCTTCACGTGCATATGTAGGGCGTTTTAATTTTAAAGGCTCTGATCAGCAAAAACGGGTCGAACAATTATCTGGGGGAGAGCGCAATCGCGTCAATCTCGCAAAATTGTTAATTCAAGGGGCTAACGTTTTGTTACTTGACGAGCCTAGCAATGATTTAGATGTAGAAACTTTACGTGCGCTTGAAGAAGCACTATTATCATTTCCTGGATGTGCCATTGTCGTTTCGCATGATCGATGGTTTTTGGATAGAATTTGCACCCATATGTTGGTTTTTGAAGGCAATTCAGAAGTCACATTTATGGATGGCAATTATTCCGATTATGAAACGTATCGTCAAAGTCGTTTAGGTGAGCAGTCGAAAGAACCGACACGTATTCGTTATCGTCCATTTCATACCCATTAATTCATATTTAGGTTATCTTATGAAAATGATGTTTAAATTTTTATCTTTAGCAGTTTGTTTAGTGACTTTAAGTTCTTGCGTTGATTATGATGAATCGACCTATATTGTTGATGATCAGGGGGCTACCCATCATACCCAACACTATACGCGCGATCGTCGCGGACGTAATTATTTCCCAACTGAAATTCCAGCCACAGGACAAAAAGAATTTGTTTTTGATCCCAAGGCATTTTGTTGGGCCGCTTATGATGCCCAAGGGCTGCGTGTGATGACCGGAAGTGGATCAGGTGGTAAGGATATGTGTGAAGATGTCGGCAAACCTTGTCGTACTGTCACAGGAACCTTTAGAGTCTATAACAAACATGGTATCGATTGTAAGTCTGGGGAATATCCAGTAGAAACCACAGGTGGTGCTAAGATGCCTTATTGTATGTATTTTTATCGTGGTTATACCATTCATGCTGCCTATGATGTACCTTTAGCCAATGCAAGTCACGGTTGTGTCCGCGTGTTGCCAAGTGCTGCGAAATGGTTAAATGAAGAGTTTATTAATATCGGTACACGAATCACCGTATTATCTTATGATGACGAAGATGGTGATGGCGATTGGATTCAAAACGCAAGAACCAGCCAACAACAAAAGTTTAAATAGTGCTAACCAGGTATCTGATTGATACCTGGACATTTATTCCCTTTGTGCTTGGGTGATACTATTTTCTTGTATGTTATGAATATCTCTGGGAACTCCAACAATCTGGACAACGCGTAACCGTCTATCATTGAGTTCATTAATTCTTAAATGAACAATTACTCGTTGCAGGACTCTACTTTCTTTATTTTGATAAACAACATATAACGGGGTATTGGTTTCCCACAACTTTGAGTCCTGCACATGAGAAACCGCGATGGTTCCCTCAATAGAACTGGTACCTTTATATTTTTTGGTAATAATAAGATTAATATTGCCAGAGCGTTTTATGGCATTTGAGTACTCAGTCCATCCCTCGTCAGAAAAGCAGCTGTGTATTCTATCTAGATGTTGGTTGATATTATTTTCTGGGATTGTAAATGCTTGTTTACTGATAAATGCCGACCATCTTCTTACATATTCACGCCTTTCCTCATGGGAACCATTTGGCATCATCGTGTCACAATGAATTTTAGGATCATTGGGATAACGATCATTTTCATTGAAAAAACGAGATTGAGTCCATGAGATACTGGAAAACCCAAGCAATCCAGCGCTTGTTAAAAATAACCATTTTTTTAGATTAAGCATAATCCTTTGCTTTTGTAATTAAAACCAGTAACCAATCTGCCATGAAATGTTAGAAGTTTCAATTGCTATACCTGCTTTTTTTACTCTAGATCTTGGTTATTCATTACTGAAATAAATCCTCTAAAGTAACCGTTCAGTGGCCCATGACAAATTTCTCAAGTCATTGGGGCGTGCGCGCAATCTGAAAAGAAAGGGAACTCTGTTTTAATAAGAAGGGCCTCCACGCTTACTATCTGAGTTACTCTCAATAGGATTGTAAAGCCAGGCTGAAAAAGTGTGTACTCCAAAACATTTTAAAATTTTAATTAATAGACCTTCTTCTAAGCCTATGCTTTTTAAAAATTCTGGGTCATCTTTAAGTTCAGAATGGACATGCTCAATATTGGCTAGATCTATCTTACAAGCTATTCTAGCAACAGATAGATTTTTTCTTAAATCTTCATCTAAATCTTTAAAAGAGACCTTGTTTTCTTGAAATGCTAATTCCAGCAATTGAGAATGGCTTGATAATCCTAAAATAAATTTGGGGTCCTTAAATTTATTCTCAGGGATTTGTCCAAGGTTAATCACACTTTTTTCAAGTAATATTAATAATTGCTGATTTCCTAGGGAGCTAATGATAGTGGGTTCTATTGGTTGTGAAAAATATTGAGATAGTTTGCTTAATAGATTTAGGTCCTTCTCAACTGCCATTAATAGATAGATACATTTAGGGTCACTGCTCAATGCAACTTCTAATCTATGTGCATTATTTCCCTCATTCTCTGGATTCTTCTCTATCATACTGATTAAATCTTTACGAGGTTTTTTTTGGTTGTAAAATTTTTTGAAGGTTTCTAGACTTGAGTCTAATAATAAGGCTTTTAAAAACGCAGGATCTTTTTCTAACTTATGATCTAAATGAGTCAGAAATTTAGGATGTTCAAGTATCAGTTGAGACTGCTTTTCCGGGGATAACCGATTGATAAACTCAGGTTTCTGAATTAAAGAAGACATTAATTTTTCATCATTTAAAATCTTTACAAGATCCGGCGCAGCAGTTAAAACATCGATTAGTAGATCTACTGGCTCTAACTTATTAATTATATCCTAAATTCCCGGCCCAATTTATACCTACAGCCGTTACTTGGCTTAAAATCCACCC
>JAKFUY010000142.1 GCA_021732495.1 Legionellales bacterium
GGGCAACTAAAACATGAATGATATTTCATTGTTTTCAAAAAAAATGCATATTATAATTTTGCCAATACTTTTATCACCTAACAAGGAATATCATGCCTTCTTTTGACATCGTTTGTGAACTCGATCAAGTGAATTTACGCCACGTGGTCGAAAATACCCAACGAGAAATATCCAATCGATTTGATTTTAAAGGGATCTCTGCCACTGCAGAACTCAAAGAAAAAACCCTAACCTTAACCACGGAATCTGATTTTCAGGTCCAGCAAATGGAACAAGTGTTTAGACAGCAAGCTGCGCGATTACATTTGAGTCTAACCGGAGTAGAATTTCCAGAAAAACCTATACATCATGGTAAAATGTTTTCATTGAAAATTGAGTTTAAAGAAGGTATAGAACAGGATTGTGCACGAAAAATTACGAAATTTCTGAAAGAAAGTAAACTAAAAGTTCAGTCGAGCATTCAAGGAGATAAAGTCCGCATCACCGGAAAAAATCGTGACGACTTACAATCGACTATTGCCGCATTAAAACAAGAGGAATTTGATAGGCCTCTTCAATTTAACAATTTCAGGGATTAATAAAAAGGCGCAGTGATTGCGCCTTCTCTCTATCCTTAGACTTTGACAATATTCTGATCACCAACTAATGCCCACAAACCACTGCGCTGCATTCGTCGCTCAATCAAGGCATTTACGCCAGAAAGCTTGACGTTAATATTTCTTTTTTGCCAGGCGGTAACTGATTTTTCCAGAGAACGCAATGCGGTAATATCCATCACAGGTACCCAGCCAAAACGCAAAATCACAGTATGAATGTCTTGTTGATGCAACTGCATTGCTTTTTCAATACGTTCTACAGCTCCAAAGAAAATAGGCCCTTGCATACGAAAAACAACTGTTCCCTGCTCTTTTGAATCAAGCTCAATATCTGAGATTTTCGATTCAACATCAATACTTTGTGACATTTTGAAAAAGAAATATAATACCGCAAGCAAAACACCCATTTGCACGGCAAATACCAAATCAACTAATACTGTTAAAGCAAAAGTCACGAACATAATTACTATATCGCTGCGAGGGGCTTTTTTCATCAATTGCACGCAATGCTTAAGTTCACTCATATTCCAACAGACAACAAATAACACTGCAGCTAATACTGCCAATGGCACATGGCTGGCCAAAGGCGCTAGAAACAGCAAAATAGCAACCAGTGTTAAGGCATGAACAACTCCTGCCATGGGGCTGGTGCCACCATTGCGAATATTAGTGGCAGTGCGTGCAATAGCGCCTGTGGCAGCAAATCCATTGGCAAAAGGGGCTACAATATTTGCAAGTCCCTGACCAATCAATTCCTGATTAGCATCATGTTTGGCTCCTGTCATGCCATCAGCCACCATCGCTGACAACAAAGATTCAATTGCCCCCAACAAAGCCACTGAAAATGCAGGACTTATTAAGGACAAGCATTGCTCCCAAGTCCAGTGTGGAAGATGTAAAGCAGGCAGGCCACTTGGTATTCCACCGTAGGCTTTACCAATGGTCATCACAGACGGCCACTGACCAAAGTATTGCACAAGGGTGACCACTAACAATGCCACTAAAGGCCCTGGAACTTTCTTTAAACCTGGTACTTTTGGCGCATATAAAGCAATGAGCAGACCCACTACAGCCAACACCGTAGTCATACCATCGAAACTTGGCAATGCCTGCAAACTATGCCAGAATTTCTCATGGAAATGATGTCCAGACACCGCTTGCAAACCAAAAAATGACGGCCATTGCCCAACCCAAATCACTAAAGCAATTCCTGCGGTAAACCCTAGAATGACCGGATAGGGGATAAATTGCATCACCACCCCCAAACGCAACACCCCCATGAATACCAGCATCACCCCAGCCATGAGGGTCACCAACTGCAACCCATCTATCCCATATTGAGCGGTAATCGCAGATAATAAAACAATGAAAGCACCGGTAGGTCCGGCAATCTGCACGGGACTTCCACCAAAAAGAGAGACCATGATCCCGGCAACAATGGCAGTATAAATCCCCTGCTCAGGTTTTGCGCCCGATGCAATAGCAAAAGCCATCGCCAGTGGTAAAGCGACCACCCCAACAATGACACCTGCAACAATATTGGAAAACCACGTCTTTTTATTAAATAATCCCTGACGATAACAGTGTTTGATAAGTTTCACTTTTTACCTCGCATGTAATCTAAATTGCCCATAGTTTAACACAAAACTTGACGAAAAAACCACTTTTATGTTTTAATATGTTCCACAAAATCTCCAGGAAATTAACATTTCATGAATGAATTAGAGCTCGGCCGTCACTCCTCCTATGAGATGATTTACAACCCCAGCAAACTCTTCGCCATTCCAAGAGTTGATAAACGCCTTGAACTTGGCATTGAAGAGCAACATGAACTTCCATTCTATGGCGAAGACTCCTGGACCCATTATGAAGTATCTTGGCTAAATCCCAAGGGAAAACCCATGGTTGCCATTGCAACCATCGCTTATAGCTGCCACTCGCCCTACATCATCGAATCTAAGTCCATGAAATTGTATTTCAATAGTTTCAATCACACGGCAGTTTCATCAATTGCTAAACTTGAACAGCTCATTAAAAAAGACATTGAACAAAAAATCATGCATCACGTCGATGTTAAACTCTATCCTTTAGACCAAGCGCTGCATTTTCAACAGGCCATTCAAGCCCAAGGCATATGCATTGATGATCTGGATATCGATTGCACTGAATATCAGGTCAACCCAGAATACTTAGTGACAAACCATCATGATATTGAAGAGACCCTACACTCACATTTATTAAAATCAAATTGCTTAGTGACACTGCAACCTGACTGGGGCAGTGTTGAAATCTGTTATCAAGGCAAACAAATTGAAAAAGAAGGTCTATTAAGATATATCGTCTCTTTTCGCAATCATAATGAATTTCATGAACAATGTATTGAACGCATTTTTATCGATATCATGCGCCAATGCCAACCAAAATCACTCAGTGTTTATGGACGTTATACCCGTCGAGGCGGCTTAGACATTAACCCATTTCGCACGACCGACAAACACTACCGAAAACATCAAGAAGGTCGATTATTACGCCAATAGATTAATCTCCGATAGAGTGCTATTTCTTCTGTCTTGCCTAACCATCTTCGGAATAATTTTTATTTGCGAAGAAGTGACTACCACCGCTACAGAATGTTATTTATTTGACGATCTTTTGGTTAGCAACATGCAAACCAATCCGATCATTTTGTCCTTATCTGTGGGGCTGCTTTCTGCGATGAGTAATGTTATGGCAGTTAAGGCAGGTGGTGTAATATGCGTTAAGTCTAAAACTTTTGCATGACGTAAAAACCATATAAAAGCATAGGCACCACTACGTTTATTTCCATCTACAAATGGATGGTTTTTGATTATGAAATAGAGTAGATGCGCTGCTTTCTCTTCAACGCTAGGATAAAGTTCTTCTCCTGAAAAAGATTGCATAACGTTGCCGATGATACCAGCTATGCTGTCTTTTGTGCGCTCTGCGCCAAAAATATCAGTAGCCTCACCTTTGGCAACGAGGTTCTGTTTTAGTGCTGCCAGAGCCTTATTCAATTTTTCTGCTGTAAGTGTCACATTTTTCTTGCTTGTTCCCTGAATAACAAGATTATCTTTGTCATAAGCATCTAAAGAAAACCATGTATCAGCGAAGAGTGTGACGAGTTCAAGTACACTACCATTATCGATATTTGCGTCAACAGGCAATAAGGCTTTAACATCATCAATTGCTTTTAAGAATTCGGCATAATTTTTTTGTAATCTAGTTCGGTTTATTGTAAAGCCTTTAGAAATATGGTCTTTGAGTGTTTTAGTTGCCCATTGACGAAAAGCAATTGCTTTTTTTGAGTTGGTACGATACCCAACGGCTAAAATAACGTCCAAGCTATAAAATTGTACTTGATAGCTTTTTCCATCCTCAGCAGTATGTGCCAATTTTGCACGTACTGAATTCTCATCTAATTCTTTATTTTTCAATATGTTGCGAATGTGTTTGGTCACAACAGAACGCTCTATTTCAAAAATATCTGCGATGTGAGCCTGACTAGCCCAAAGCATATCGGAAGAAACATCTTGTTTAAGTCTAATCGCGCCATTCTTTGTTTGATATATAGCTGAGTCATTAACAATAGGGTGTGTTTTCATAATTAGGGCGCCTGTTCATATAGATATTTAGCAAGGCAAATCCTACGCTTGAGCTTATGCGCTGTCTAGTAGTAATTGCTATCTAATTTGATTGGTTAAAAATTACACCTAACAAGTTTATCCAAAAACGCAGCAAACAAATTGAAAAAGAAGGTCTCTTAAGATATATCGTCTCTTTTCGCAATCATAATGAATTTCATGAACAATGTATTGAACGCATTTTTATCGATATCATGCGCCAATGCCAACCAAAATCACTCAGTGTTTATGGACGTTATACCCGTCGGGGAGGCTTAGACATCAACCCCTTTCGCACGACCGATAAACCCTATCGAAGACATCAGGAAGGTCGATTATTACGCCAATAGATTAATCCCCATCAAGCAGTTACAATGAGCACCAATAGATTGCCATTGAATACCCTATGAAAATATTTGATTTAAATGTTGAAATTGTCTATAAAAATATTAAAAATCTTCACTTAAAAATTGAACCGGCCACAGGCATTATCAAGATCTCTGCTCCACATCGCTTATCATTACAAATCATAGAGAACTTTATTCAAAGTAAATTAGATTGGATCCGTCAACATCAGCCAAAACCTGGTAAAGACTATATTGACAATGAACCCCATCTGTTTAATGGTCAAATCTATACACTGAAATTGATTGAACATGAAGATGATATCAAGATCTTTAACACGGACTCCGAGATCATTTTACAAACGCCACCACAAACAACGGCCATTGAAAGACAATATTACTTGGAGTCTTGGTATCAACATCAATTATACTTAAAAACTGACAGGCTCATGAGCAAGTGGCAAGAAAAGATGGGGGTCAAAATACAAAAGTTTTCCATTCGAAAAATGAAAACCCGATGGGGGAGCTGTACGACAAACACCCAATCCATACGCATTAATCTTGAGCTGGCAAAAAAATCAGATGACTGCTTGGAATATGTCGTTGTTCATGAACTTGCACATTTGCTAGAGCCCTCACATAACCATCGCTTTAAAAGCATTATGGATACCCATCTGCCCCTTTGGCGAGAACTGAAAGCCAAACTAAATGAGTAATGGACCATATCATTCATAACGCGTAAAAATATTCCGTTTTGCGCAAGAATTAAGCTTGACAACGCAAGTAAAGTACTATAAATTACCACGGTGATTATTTTTACACATCCAGTCGTGCGAAAAAAGTAGTTTCTGCTGCAATGCCCTCTGGTTCTAAGGAATACCCGATGCTAACACTTCACTTCAGCAAAACAGCCTATAGGCCAATCCCAAAAACACAAATTAATATCGATGAATACGTAACAGACACGCAATGGTATCATAAATTTGTAAGATTATGTGGCGCTGAAGAACAGGCATTTGAACGCCATGTTGGCCAAACAAGTGACTATAACCTAAAACCCCAATTAGTGAGTTCATTAAAATTTCTATATGCCATCCTTTCTGGAGCCTTAAATGTAGTCGACCCGTCTTTTGTCCTGGAACATGACCAGAAAGTAGCTATGATTGCCAAGATACACGAAGGTATCGGGCAATGTTCACAAGGGTTCCATGCTCGCATCGACAGCTTACTTGATGGCAACTCACAAAAAACCATCGACGCATTATTAAGTCAGATTCGCAAAAATATCGTGGAACGCACTGCAAACCAACATACCAGTGAGGTTCATGCCAATAACCGATTTTTTATTATCTCTGAATCCATGGGAATGGGTGTTGAACCAAAGCTTAGGAATGACCCATACCGGGGAGCAATCGATGATGCCGAAATTAGACAATATTTGCAAGAGGCCTTTAAGAAGCACTATCAACCATTTACAGTACTACTCGATTTGAAAGACATGCTCGCAGGTTCTTTTGATGGATATACTGGCAAGTCGACAGATCCAAATGGCTATCAAGCTGGAATGTATAAACCCGGACTAAGTTGTCTCCAAAGTATTTTTAACGAGGCTGAACCTAATTATGATTATTTGATAACCAACGATGACGATTTGATAATTGACATAAATTGGAACCTGATATTAACAAAGCTATGGGATAAATTGATTGAAAGACAGTATTTTACCCCTCCCTATCAGTCCCTTTTATCTAATGTTTATACTAGTGTTTATAACTGGTTCGCTCCATCCAAGCCTCCAGCGCATCCTATCGCAACGCTCGTAAGCCAACTCTTTAAAAATCCCACAGCGACTAATATTACAGCTCGCCAACTAAGAGAACTTTCTACGAGTTTTGACTCACTCACAGAATGTACTGCCTATCTCTCGTGTAATCCTGATTTATCTGCAAATTACACAAGAGACTTGCTTTTACAAACGCTAAGAAGAATGTATGACGAAAATCCAAATTTTGATGATTATGAATTTTGGACATTTGTATATGACAAGAAAGACAACCAGGCTTTATTAACCCTTGTTATGGCAGCGTATGAATTTAAAGTCAACTTAACAGATATCCATCAGTTGGTAGTCAATACGCAAGCATCCGAGCAAAAGCTCAAGATATTACATTTCAAATTAATAAATCTGTATTATGAAGAAATAGAACAACTTTTGATTACCAAGAATTTACACCACGAGAGTGGCCTATTTCACGCTATTTCGGCCAGCATTAATCACCCAAGGAGAATGTTGCCGTTTATTGAGTTGCTGAATTATACGACCACTGAGACTAATTTATTTAACTTATTAACATCCCGAGATCGAACGGGGAAAAATATTTTATCATTAGCACTCTCCAGAAGAAGTAAGGGACATTCTGAGGCGGCTCATGCGCTACTTAGGTATAATGCATCCCTTCCGGTTAATTGCCAGCATGCTATGCTGCAACTCAATGAGGAACCTCACCAAAACTCCCCATTAATCTTGGCAATTAATCATTGCCCTTCTGTGGCTCTTAAAATCCTCAAAGTCATGCTAACCTTGGATAACTTTAGCCAAACCACCATGACAAGCTTTTGCTTGGCAAATGATGCGATAACAAGTCCACAGAGTTTATGTTTTAGACGCCTACTAGAACTAGGTCAACGGGTTAATTTATTAGCAAAGCAACCCCATAACGTTGAGGCTTATCAAGTGGCAAAGCATTTACAGTCAACACTCATTGATTGTCTCGATGACTACATGGGAAATTCTCAAGATCCTAAGGCTTATACTAAGCTACAAACAGAATGGATAAATGCTATAGAAACTGCAAAATTTTCTCTTGGAACATTGCCGGACTGGGAAATATTTTTAAAAAACCTCATTCTCGTACTCGTTAGCATACCACTTCTCGGCCTGCCACTGGTGATTAATTATTACCACTCTAATTGCGAACATGTATTCTTTAAATCTAGTAATATAAGCGCACTAGACCATCTTGAGAACGTCATTGCACATGATAACTTGCCACAATTCAATTAATGCAGTCCGATGATGCCTCTACCCACTATCTCAAAATTAATGACAAGCACATTTTTAAAGTGCGCTTGTGCAAACGTTGTGGCTAAGTGGGTTTACCCCCACTTACCTTGCTCCACCAAGCAATATGGGCATGTGCTCTTTTGCATTTTTCCAAGGTAAATAAGAAACTTTCACTGGTGCTTCAGAATATTCTTAGCGCAGCTTCTTTAATAAAAAATACTCTAGAGATTCAATTGCTTTATTGCTATTTAGTTTTTTGAGCAATGATATTGGAATGTCCGATAAAGGCGGGAGGGCTTTATTTTCAAGTTGTTGTAAATAATCTGGAATCATTGTTTCTTGAATAATTGTAATACCCAAACCAGCTTTAACCGCAGCCATTTTGCCCGCATAACTAGGACTCGTGTATGCAAGACGCCATTTTATACCTGCTTGTTCTAACGCATTTATGGCGCTCTCTCTATATACACATGGTCTTGGGGATAGGACCAAGGGTACAACCGTATTTTCATTGATTACAGGGAGTAATTCAGGCTTGCCTATCCATTTTACAGGTTCTTTCCAAAGCGTGGTTTGCTCCAAGAATATTTTTGGAGGGATCATTTTTATTAAAATTAAATCAAATTTTCCTGCTTCAAATCCATCCAGTACATTAATTGTTAAATCACACTCAACATTTAATAAAATACGCGGATGAAGCCTTGAAAAATCGACTAATACATCCGACAAAATCACGGTAGCAAAATCTTCAGGTAACCCAAAACGTATTTCACCCTGTAAATCAGGCTCTTTGAATCGATCTAATGATTCTCGATGTAGTACATACATTTGCTTAGCGTACCCAAGAAAAATCTCTCCCTCAGTTGTCAGTGAAAATTCCTTGCCTCGATTAAATAAAGATTTCCCAATCAAGTTTTCAAGTTTTGCAATTTGTTGACTAATTGCAGATTGCGTTCGCCCTACGCGATCGGCAGCTTTGGTAAAGCTCCCAGTATCGGCAACGGCAAGAAAGCATTGTAAGGTAACCGTATCCAGTGACATTAGAACTCCTAATAATAGGCTTTAGAATTTTTAAGTTTACTTATATTAGCATATCTACTATATTTCAACAACATTAATAGAAAAACTTATAAGGGGTCTCTCAATGACGAATAGCACGATGACGTACCTATCACTGCTGCTTACCACAATCCCTATCATTGGATTAATATTTAACATGTTATTTTTTAGAAATCCAAAAATCGGGGCACAAGTAGCAACAATGGCAATTGGCATAGGATTAATACTGAGTATGATATTACTCGGATATTGTTATGCAGACCAAACACCCTTTTATTTTCTAGGACTGAAAGCAGATGGCTTAGGATTTTTGATGACCTCACTTATTTTCTTTGTAAGTACTGTTGTTCATCAATTCTCAATACGCTATATGGCAGGCGACCGAAATTATAAATCGTATTATTATAAATTATCATTGATTACAGCCAGTGCAGCAATCATGGCACTTGCTGATCAAACGCTGTTGTTTTTTTCAGGATGGTGTATTAGCAACTTTCTACTCATTTCATTGATGATTCATAAACAAAACTGGACTGCTGCAGCCTACTCAGGAAAACTTGCGTTCAAGACGCTTTTTGGTGGCGCAGCTTTACTGATGATAGCGATTATTCTGATGTATATTGAAACAGGCAGCCTGTCAATATCGACAATTACGCAACAACCTGCTTATTCTGTATTCATGCTGACCGCGGTCCTTTTGTGCATTATTACAGCAATGACACAATCTGCGCTCTGGCCTTTTCATCGATGGTTAACGAGCTCATTGAATTCACCTACACCTGTTTCTGCAATTATGCATGCTGGCTTGGTCAATGGCGGTGGGTTTCTTTTAGTTCGGTTTGCACCACTGCTGTCTGATAACACCTTTCTTCTAAATCTCATTTTTTGTATCGGCGTCATTTCAGCAGTGCTTGGGACACTATGGAAACTTGTGCAAAGTGATGTGAAGCGAATGTTAGCTTGTTCCACGATGGGACAAATGGGATTTATGATGATTCAGTGTGGGCTCGGTCTTTTCCCTGCCGCCATT
>JAKFUY010000001.1 GCA_021732495.1 Legionellales bacterium
AGGCCATGCCTGACTCCTAAATTAATACTCTACAAAAAGGAGGTATTATAAACAGTTGAATGACAAAGTTCAAGCGAGTTTTAGATATTTTCATAATTTTTTAGCGCATATTAACTGCTTTTTCTAATCGCCCAGTCTCTGGGCTTTGTTTATTGGCAAACATTGCTGTAATGGCGTTAGGTTCAATAAAAAATCTTGTACAGGGAGGCAATGCACATTGTTTCTTACCAAATATTCTTTAAACCAATATTTGGTTCTCCAATAATAGAGACGATTGGGAGAGCCTTGATAGCCATTCCAGGCACGCAGATGCTGTGAAACCAAACCCTCAATTCTTACCTCCTTGCCTACGTAAGATTTAAGTGTATCCAAAACATCTTCGCTTTCAATAGCAAATGGCACAAGGCCGAGAGTTAAAGAACTTTCTAGTGAAAACACTTCGCCACTCTCTGCGGCCATAAACGGGTGCATGTGGCGCACGACTCGCCTTGCCATCAAATCAACGCCGATACGTTTTAATTATCTGACGCTAGAACAGGTTAATACAAATTGTCATCCTTGTTTTTGTTCAATGAGACGATGAACGACGCTTAGCAGATCAGGCACTTTCTGAATTTCATCAATGATGATGATTTTAGGTGAAGTGCCACGAACAAGCTCTTCAAGGCATTCCGGACGTGCTTAATAAAGCCTTAATTCATCAGGATTAAGTAGATCAATAAAATCGCCTTGTGGCTATTGTTTCTTTAGCTAAGTGGACCAAACAAAAAAGCCTGGGATGATTTTATTCATGAATTTCTCGTTATTTTCCCCTGCCATCTCCATTTTTGCCACAAAAACGGCGATGTACAGTCAATTTACGCTGATTAAGCGTTTTACCGTTAGGCCCTTCTCGGTAATATATTGACCTAATCCCATAAATGCATCTTGGTATAGCCGGTATATTTGCTTATCCTGTAATCCCTCGTATGTCACCACCTGGCCTTGTTGGAGCCTTAAGAGATGCTCTGCAGAAATATTTAGGGCAGGGAATTGTTGCACCATAACATCTGTTGGAAGCACATATAGCATACGCTGGTCTTGGGACATCTGTTCCAATTGCGCAATCGTTACCATTTGAGAAGCATTAAAGCCTGAGGTCGTATCCCGATGCAACATCGTGACATGCGCACATGTGCCTAATTTTCTGGCGATATCTTCAATAAGAGTACGCATATAGGTTCCTTTCGAACTTTGTACTCTAATTTCAAAATAAGGGTGTTCATAACTGATAAGCTCAATGCGGTTAATATGAATAGGCCGAGGCTCCCGCACCAACTCTACTCCTTTAAGCGCATAGCGATATAAAGGTTGGCCTTTATGTTTTAAAGCAGAATACATAGGAGGAATTTGTAGCCCAGGACCTTGAAAAGACAAAACGGCCTGCTGCATCTCGTCGATAGAAAAAGGGTTCACTTCTTGCTGGCAGATGATATCGCCCTCGGCATCAGCAGAGCTGGTCTGAACACCTAAACAGCCCTCTACCAGATACGATTTATCCGCATCCAGTAAATATTGCGCAAACTTAGTAGCTTCACCTAAACAGATAGGCAGCATCCCAGTTGCAAGCGGATCGAGACTTCCGGTATGTCCCGCTTTTTTAGCCCCAAACAAACGCTTCACCTGCTGCATGGCACGATGAGATGACAAACCCAAAGCTTTATTGAGCAGTATCAATCCATTCATAAGTTATTCTTCAGGCAAAATCTCGGGTACATCAGGGTTAGCTTTATCAATAATGTCTTGCAAGTGACGTCCATAAGATAAAGACTCATCATAGAAAAACTGCAAATGGGGAATAATACGTATTGTTAATACTTTTGCCAACTGAGAGCGCAAAAAACTTGACGCTGCATTTAATGCCGCAAGAACGTCATCAGGATTGGCATTCAACACGGTGAAATAAATTTTCGCATAGGAGAAATCAGCACTGACTTCCACAGCAGAAATAGTCACCCAAGACGGAAGTCTTGGGTCTTTAATTTCTTTTTGAATTAACTGTGCTAATCGCCTTTGTATAATTTCAGCAACACGCTGGGTGCGTTTACTTGGGGTTTTCATAAGACCCTTCTTTCTTCTATTTTCTCATACGCTTCGATTAAATCACCAGCTTTCACATCATTGTAATTTTTAACACCGACCCCACATTCAAAACCTTGACGTACTTCAGCGGCATCTTCTTTAAAGCGTCGCAAAGATTCTAATGTACCTTCATAAATGACAACATTTTGTCGCAATACCCGAATAGGAAGATTGCGCTTAACCACACCTTCAATGACCATGCAACCTGCAATCGCTCCCAATTTTGGTGAACGAAATACTTCTCGCACCTCACAGGTTCCCACAATTTGCTCTCTAATCTGTGGGGACAACAATCCAGACATCGCACTTTTGATATTATCGACGATATCATAGATTACGCTATAGTATTGGAGCAGCACATTTTCATTTTCAGCCAATCGCCGACCAGTGGCATCAGCGCGAACATTAAATCCAATCACAATTGCGTGAGACGCTATTGCCAAGTGAATATCGGATTCTGTAATTCCTCCAACACCGCTAGAAATAATGGCAACACTCACTTCATCAGTCGCTAATTTACATAAGGCATCTGAGATAGCTTCAATTGATCCTTGTACATCGGCCTTAAGAACAATATTTAATACTTGATTTTGTCCAGAATTTAAATTCTCAAACATCCCCTCAAGCGATCCCTTCGTGCGTTTAGCCATTTGAACATCACGGAATTTTCCTTGTCTAAACAAAGCAACTTCGCGGGCTTTTTTCTCATCTAATACAACAATGACATCATCGCCTGCATGGGGTACGGCAGAGAGGCCTAACACCTCAACCGGAATTGAGGGCCCCGCTTTTTCAAGCGGATGACCTTGATCATCGATTAAAGCTCTTACACGACCATATTGGAATCCAGCTAAAATAATATCTCCGCGATTTAAAGTACCGCGTTGCACCAAAATAGTTGCCACAGGACCACGTCCTTTGTCTAACCGAGACTCAATAACCACACCTTTTGCAACTCCCTCATGGGTCGCTTTAAGCTCTAATAGCTCTGCTTGTAACACAATAGAATCTAATAGTTCATCAATGCCCAGCCCGGTTTTTGCCGAGATTGGAATAAACATGGTATCACCACCCCATGCCTCGGAAATGACACCGTAGTTTGACAATTCATTCATCACACGCTCTGGATCGACACCAGGCTTGTCCATTTTATTGATAGCAACAATAATAGGAACCTTAGCCGCTTTTGCATGTTGCACCGCTTCGATAGTCTGAGGTTTAACGCCATCATCAGCGGCTACGATTAAGATAACCAAATCGGTGGCTTGTGCACCACGAGCACGCATTGCGGTAAATGCCGCGTGGCCAGGGGTATCTAAAAAAGTGATCTCTCCGCGACCGGTCGTTACATGATAAGCGCCAATATGTTGGGTAATGCCGCCTGCTTCACCAGCAGCGACTTTCGTGCGTCGAATAAAATCTAACAGAGAGGTCTTGCCATGATCTACGTGACCCATAATCGTCACCACAGGTGCTCGAGGTTTGAGCTCAAGGGTATGATGCAAACTAGCATCTAAGGCATCTTCAATGGCATTGTCCATGAGTGGCTTGGCAACATGCCCCATTTCCTCAACCGCCAATACACCTGTTTCTTGATCCAATACTTGGTTGATGGTAGCCATCACACCCATAGCCATTAATGTTTTAATCAGATCTGCTGCTTTAACAGACATCCGTTTGGCCAAATCAGCCACGGTAATTGTTTCTGGAATAGTGACCTCATGAACAGCAGGTGCCGTAGGCATTGCAAAACCATGTTTCAAAGATTCTTCTGCTTCCCGGTATTTATCTGATTTTTCTGCAGATTTGCGTTTTTTAGGCTTAAATCGTCTTCCTGATGAATAGGCTTCTTGTTCAGAACTATCATCAATAATGGCGGCAACATGATGCGTTGCTTTTTTCTTGCCCTTACCACGATACGCATTTTTATCTTCAGTTTCTTCGACAGTACCCGTTGTTTTTTTCTTGGAGGGTTTTTCTTTGGATGCGACAGCCTCTGTTTTTGGCTTATCAGCCACAGCTTCTAACGTTTCGACAATAGTCGCCTGTAAATCTGGGACACTATCCGTTATAACTTCTTGTGGAGGATTTTCTACTGTATTCGATGCAACATCAACATTAGCATCCAATGCCGAATTCTGTAGTTCCCCAATATCCAAGATCTCTTCTTCGGAGTGCGCCGCATCTATCTGTTCAGGCTCGATGTTCTCTAAAACACTGGGGTTTTTTACATAGACTCGTTTTTTTCTAACCTCAATATTTACCATTTTCTGACCATGGCTATCTGAACTAACAACTTGTGAAACACTTTTACGTTTTAAAGTGATTCTTTCTGGGGAAAGACTCTGTCCAGAAGCACCGGATGTCTTCAAAAAACTTAACAAGATCTTTTTTTGCTCTTGATTGATGACTTGTGCTTCTTCATGAATTGGCAAACCTGCTTCTTTGATTTGCGTCAAAAGACGTTCAACCGGCACGCCTACTGCAGTCGCCAATTGTTTTACAGTAACATCCGCCATAAATATATTCCTCTCTCGAGTCCCACCCCAATTGTCAGGACATCATTAATTTATTCTTTATTTTGAAACCAAGGTTCACGTGCTTTCATAATCCACTGCCTAGCTTGTTCTTCAGTGACGCCGGGAACTTGTAAAAGCTCATCGGTGTCTAGGTCTGCTAGCATATCTAGAGTATTAACACCAATATTTTGTAGAGATTCAGCAACATCGGCCGTCATTCCTTGTAATTGCATAATACTTTTCACCTCAGAATCTTCTTCATGAGATAAGGCTAAAGCAATTAAGCTGGTATTGGCACGATTTCTTAACTCGTCAACAATTTCCTCATCAAAACCATCGATACCCATCAACTCATCTTTGGGTACATAGGCAACTTCCTCTACAGAAGAAAACCCATTTGCAACTAATAATTGGGCTACTTCTTCATCAATATCCAATGATTCTACAAATATATCCACCAATCTCGTCACTTCAGCCTGATTCTTACCTTCCAAATCTGCAACGGACATGACATTCAATGTCCAACCCGTTAATTGGCTGGCTAAGCGTACGTTTTGTCCATTTCGACCAATGGCTTGAGACAATTGATCTTGCTGAACAGCTAAGTCCATCGTATGAGAATCTTCATCAACAACGATAGAACTTATTTCTGCAGGCGCCATGGCATTGATCACCATTTGCGCAGAGTTGTCATCCCATAAAATAATATCCACCCTTTCGCCACCTAGCTCAGATGATACCGCTTGAACTCTAGAGCCTCGCATGCCGACGCAAGCACCAATAGGATCTATGCGTCCATCATTGGTTTTCACTGCGATTTTAGCACGAACTCCTGGCTCACGAGCTGCAGCTTTAATATGAATAATATTTTCACCTATTTCAGGGACCTCTATTGCAAACAATTCAGTAAGCATTTCAATGCGTGTTCGACTTAATAATAACTGAGGGCCACGTGCATTATCAGCAATCTCATATAGCAAGGCTCTAACGCGATCATTAATACGAAACATTTCTTGAGGCAACATTTCAGAACTCGGTAAAAATGCTTCTGCTTTGCCACCTAAATCCACTATTAAATAATCACGCGTAACTTTTTTGACAACGCCATGGACCAGATGGTTTAATTTAGGCCGGTATTGATCAATAACCAGGTTTCGTTCGGCCTCGCGAATTTTTTGCATAATGACTTGTCTCGCAGATTGCGCTGCAATCCGCCCAAACTCTATCGATGCAATTTCATTTTCAATGTGGTCTTCAAGTTTCGCTTGCGGATCGATTTCTAGTGCTTGTTCTAGGGTTAATTGTCGATCTGGGAACTCGATATTTTCCTCATCCATAACATCCCAAAAGCGAAAGGTGCTGTACTCGCCAGTACGTGTATCAAAATGAACACGAATACCATACTCTAGGCCGCACAGTTTGCGAGTCGCAGTCTCAATCGCTGCTTGAATAGCTTCGAAGACAACAGCTTTATCAACACCTTTCTCATTGGATAAGGCTTCAGCAACTAACAGTAATTCTTTGCTCATTTTTAACCCCGATCTAAAATCTGTTGCATATTAAATAGCTATTTTTGAATCGAATAATTATATGATGAATAAAATTAATCGCTCTCTAATCCTAAATGTGCTTTGGTAATATTCGCCCAAGCAATTTGATACTCTTTATCTTGATGCATCACCGTCACCGACTGTTCATCTGTTGATACAATTTTACCAACTATCCAACGTTGTTCATCAATAACTCTTAGTAGTTTTATTTTTACCACTTCATCTATATTATCTTGGTATTGCCAGGGATAAAACAATGGTTTAGGTATTCCTGGTGAGGAAATTTCTAGGCGGTATTGATCTGCAATGACATCATCAACATCAAATACAGCACTCACAGCATGACTAACTTGTTCACAGTCTGATACCAAAATACCTTCGGGTTTGTCAATAAAGATCCGAATTAAACGCTGTTTTTGGTTTAGAAGGCATTGGCATCCCCATAATTTATAACCCATACGTTCTAAAATAGGAAGGATTAGATCTTCAATTCTTTGCTGTATATTGTCTGCCATGTATTATTGTACCATATGATTTATGTTCGAGGACATAATAAAAAACCCCATAAATGGGGTTCTAAATTTGGTTGCGGGGGCAGGATTTGAACCTACGACCTTCGGGTTATGAGCCCGACGAGCTACCAGGCTGCTCCACCCCGCGTCAGTGAAAGTGATTATATGCTTATCACAATTGGTTTGCAAGTGTTTTCAAACATAATTACTGATTTAAATCTCTTTCGAGATTTTTAATCGTGATCATAAGAACATATATCCATAGTGGAAATAGGTTGCGAACAGCTGTCTCATTTTTATCAAGAAGCACATTTTCCAGACTTTCGCTCACTAACGCTAAACGCTCAGCATAGCAATAGACTGCACCGCCACGTATCTTATGAACTTTTTCTAGAAGTACATCATAAGCTTGTTGCTGAAAAAGGAGGCTCGCCTGATCAAATATAGGCTGTAAATCCAATTGTAAAAACATTGTCAGCATCTCGACAACTAAAACTTTATTCTTCATTTTATTGAATAAAGCTGGAGTATTTAGTAATGGAAGTTTTTCATATTCGCAATAGCTTATTTGTAGAGGATGACGTAACTGCAATGAAGGATTAAATTGATTTCTTTTATTGAGTTGCATAGCAAATGGCTGTGAGTATTCTGCTACAATTTCTTGTAACAACTCTTTTGTGATTGGCTTTGATAAAACATCTTGCATTCCTGATTGAAAGCATTTTCTTTTAAGAGCGGCACGTGCATGGGCTGTTAAGCCAATGATAGGAACTTTCTTTAAGCAATTTTCCTTCTCAAATTTTCTAATCATTTGTGCAAGCTCATATCCTGAGCTATCAGGCAGACCAATGTCGGTAATAATGATATCACAGGGTCTATTTTGGTAAGAAGCAAGAGAGTTTTCTACGGTTTCATAACTATTACATTCAATGCCTAAATCAGCACAAAATATTTCAACCAGCTTTTTTGCAATGATATTATCTTCAACCAACATGAGGCGCACCACGCCATTAAGTCCGGCATCTAACATCGTGCTTTCATGAGCATGGCTAGTTTTTACGGTAGTGTGATTGACCGGCGGAGAACAGATGGTTTCTTTATCGGCAAATTTTACATTAATTTGAAAATAAAACTCTGTTCCTTGTCCTGCAACGCTAGTCAATTTTAAATCCCCACCCAAAAGCTCAACATACTTCTTAGCAATATGCAGACCTAGGCCATACCCCTGAGAACCACCTTTATATGATGGCGTCGTTTTATAGAAGCGCTCAAAAACCTCAGACTGGAGCTCAAGTGGTATACCAATTCCAGTGTCTATCGTACGAAACTCTAAACAAACATGATCATGGGCTTGTTTTACAAGATTAACCTGTAAGCTAACTGTACCTGCTTTGGTGAACTTAATCGCATTGCTTAGTAAATTTAGTAAAATACGATAAAGCTTGCCATGATCGAGTAAAACATATTGAGGAAGCTCTGGAGATAATTCGATATTTAAGGACAACCCCTTATTTATACTGACAGGAATATGTAATTTAATGATTTGATTTAATAGTTCCCCCAAATTGACACATTCCTCGGATAAATTATTATCCTGAGCGCTATCAAGAGAAACCACATCTAATATACTATTCAAAAGACCTAATAATTGTTCGCCACTCTCAAATATCCATCGCGCGTACTGTTTTACATGTTCATCCTGACTAAAATCATATAAATACTGAGACATGCCAATAACGCCAGTCAATGGTGTGCGAATATCATGACTCATATTTGCTAAAAATTCACCCTTAACTTGATTTGCATGTTCCGCTTTCAACTTCTCTTGCTCAAGAGTGACTTCCATCACTTTTCTGCGAGAGATGTCATGAAATATCCCTAAAATACCCTCGACATCACCTGCGGCCGAAAACAATGGAATTTTATTCGTTAATAAATAATATTCTTGTCCATTACTTAAGGTTTGCTTTTCCTCAATATTGAGCTTAGAGGTTTTTGTTCTTATAACCTCCTTATCATCTTCAATATATTGGTGGGCCTGAAACTGTCCCCAGGGTAAATCGAAGTCTGTTTTTCCAACAATCAATTTTGGATCGTCAATTTCAGCAAGCTGAGCAAAGAAACGATTACATCCTAAAAACACAGATTCTTTATTTTTCCAAAAAACACCAGCAGGAATCTGTTCGAGCAATTCATGAATAAAATCCAAGCTCTGCCAATATAATTCATCCATGACAATATCAATCCTAAGTTAATTAAATCCCCGCGGACGGTAACAATAAAACTGAACCCGTAGGTTTCTCCGAAGGAGGGGCAAATAATGAGTTGCTGACTCGTGCTCCGGCAGAAGAAGGTCGTTTTCTTTCTTCAACCATCGAATCAAATATTGTTCTTGCCATTGTTCTTTCCCATGGAAGCGCTGTGAGGGGTCTACTATTCTTTGTCGATGGCTTCACAAAGGCTGCTGTGGCATCTTCTGTTAATGATAAGGATTCTAATTCTGCGTCTGTAATGGCCTCTAATCGGTCAGGCGAAGCTCCTGCTGAAGTAGCTGTCAATGGGGATTTGACCACATTAGTAGTTTTAATATCCGCAATTACTGGAGATATACTTGTCTTCACAGAAGTCACCAAATAATACAACGAGGGATGTGACTGTAAACTATCCTTAAGTTTTGAAAGCAGTAGATCGTTATCGATCGTTGATATATTCTCTATACCTACAATCCATCTGTCTATAAAAATACGTAGTTGTATGATATCTTCTGCTGAGCTCGTTTTTATGAAGGCTGCAACAAGTTCTTGTATCTTAATCTCTCGTTCAAATTGCATATCAAGAATTTTTACGACTTCAATACCATTATAAACAAAATAAAATAATTTCCTGGCAGGATTGGAAATAAGACCCTGTATCTCCTCTCGAACTCCAATTCCACGTCGTGCATGCAATCCTGATGAAGCAGAATGAATATCTTTTAGTTTAAGATCGCCATCTGTTT
>JAKFUY010000130.1 GCA_021732495.1 Legionellales bacterium
ATATAGTCACCATATTTTATACATGGTGATAATAAATTATTTTTAACTTGTCCAAAAACAAAATTCTTTATCTTTTTATTTAAAAGTAGTAAATTTTCTTGCACTAAACTATCAAAATCCAATGTTTCAAATGCATTTTCAGTCATCAAAATTGGAGGCGAACCAGAACCATGTAATATCCAACTTTCTGTAACAATCAAACCATTTTGATTAAAGTAGTGAACTAATGATGGTATTTTTTTTTCAGTTATTTTTCCTGTTCCAAGTTCCCAACGAACTAAAGTGGGCAAAGATACTTCCAACCACGCTTCTACAAGTTCTTTTCTTGTCAACTGCAGAGATGATCTGCAATAGATAATTCGATCGCCAGCAGAGTTAATTAGTAATTCAGCCATATTATTATTTTTATAATCAATAGGTTAATGATAACATATTATCATCTAAGTCATCATTAAGTAAATGATGTTCCGTTTTTTTGATTTTACTAAGATGCTGTTAAATGAGGTTCTTGCTTCAAATTGCATATCAACCAATTTATTGGTTCTATTATAGTATGATGCTGATTGCTACTGCAACTTTAGGATATCTTTTGAATGCTTTGCCACCCAATTCTTTCACCGTTGTAGCTAAAAGCCCCATCATTCCAAAACTTGAGCCCCATATAACAATCTAAAACCACTATCAAAAATTTCATAAGTAAGCTTAATCGTAGCTCGTTCAAATGCTTTATTATTGCCAGGACTTGCGCCTAGATATACACAAATTGTTTTCATAAAAAAATTCTCGTTGTTAGTTTGTTTCATGATACAAAAATCCAGATATAATCATAACACGTAGAAACTACGGAAATCTCACACCCTGCAAACGTCTCGCCCTATAAAATTACGACTACGCCCCGCAAATGTCGCACCCATAGTTTATTTATTCCATCAATTCAACGAGTTCATCCATTGATAAAAGAGCACCTAGGTATTCTTTTTTCATTTCTTTAATATAAGTATTGAAGCTTCCTTTGATTGCTGGATGCTCTAAGCCGTTCTTACGATACCAATTTATCAAAATACTATTTTGACTTTTCATATGCACATCAAACTCGTTCATCAAACTCTGATGTTGTTCTGAGGTAAGACTTGTAAGGTAAGTGTTAATTTTTTTTGATATATATGCGTTATATTTTGCGGCTGCATTCTCTTCTTTTTGTTTTTTATCGTTCTCTTTCGCTTCTTTAATTGTACGACGTTCATCTACAATGGCTTTGCTTGATTTACTAAGTTTGTAGTCTTTTTTCAACGCTTCAATCAAGTAACCAGCTAATCCTCTTATTTTTCCTGCAAGAAAACTTTCTGATTGGATAATGACTTCTACTTTCTCTCGAATATAGTCTTGTTCGTAGTTAGAATAAGCTTCGTCTACCATAACCTGTGAAAAACCAAAAGTATCGATCAGTATTCGACATAACCCATCATCAATGATATCTTCTGTTGATAGCATTGGGGTATCATCAATGGCTTTTGCGAGCTTAAATCTGATTTTTGTTACTTTCTGATTAGCTCGTTCTATTTCTGGAACAATCCTAATAGGTGAAATGGTATTGACTTCATTGACACCAACATCAAGCACTCTTTTTTTAAAGTCTTTGAATGCCTTATACTTATCATCGAATACACCCATCAATTTTCTAAATGCCTCTATAGTAAACCACGGTGTTTGAGCTAATCCTTTGTAGCGAATGCAATTCTCGTATAAGGCAAGACCATATCCTGATTTAAATTGGGAGACTAATTCAATATTTATTTTTCCGTATATTTCTGGTTGATAAAGGAAGTCTCTCATAACCTGGCTATATTCATAGGTACAAGTCCCGCCAGATACTTCGGCTGAAGCAAGAATTGAGCTTGCCTTCCATTTTTTCTCTTTTCCTGTCGAACAATCAATAACATTCCATTCGATAGAAATTGTTATTAAACCTAATAATGCATCTTTGAGCTTTCCTGTGTCTTTGCTGTTGTATCCAATCAATTTATATAAATCTTTGCCTTTTATCTCAAAAGTTTGTTTATGAGGCAAGTCTGGGTAGGCATTAAAAAGTAGCGCGTTAAATAGTTTTCTTTGGACGAGGGTTAGATTATTAGAGCAATGAATGGCATTAACATGTTTTTTAAGTTCAATGTTTTTATTATTTCTTAATGCCACACTAGCCATATAGTTCTCCGTACTATCAAACGATCCGAGTACTCGGATCAATCCTTTGAATCCGAGTACTCGGATTCAGACACAAGTTGCTCAAGATAACTTGAGAAGTGATGACACATGTCTTCAAAATTAATTAAATCGATAATTTCTTTATTCAGCACAATGGAGGGCAATCCCCGATAATCAGATTTAAATGTAAAAAGTTTCTTACCTTTTAGGGTTGTATAAGATACTGATGAATGAAGCGTGTTCGACGTCTTTTGGGAAGACTTTTGTTCTACTTCAAACAGTTTTTCTAATTTAGCCTGCGATGTAATCGTTTTTCCAATTTGACTAGCAACCTTCAGAATTTTAGTGTGATTATCTTTTGATTTATTTAGCAGCTGTACTAACTTAACTGCCAGTTGCTTCGACAATGTATGAATGTTAGGAATTTTATTTACAATGTCTTCTGGGATTTTTGCATACGCCATCAATTCATTTAATGTTGACGTTGAAAATCGTAGCTTATCTGCCAATTCTTTTTCTGTTTTAAATATATTATCTGCAAGCAAGCGCTGATACAACAAAGCGTTAGAGTAATTACTCACATCATTTCTAAGTTTATTCTCAGCATCTTGTGAGGCAATTGCATCTTGTACATTTGGGATTTCTTTACGAATTGCAAGAAACGGGATCCCAAGTTTTAAACAAGCAATATGTCTTCTACGACCAAAAATAACTTCATACTTGATGTTACCGTGTGGGGCAGGGTGGTGGCGAATTAATGCTGGTTGTAATTGTTTATGTGCTTTAATGGAATCAATCAAACCTTCAATATCGCCTAACTCACTTTCTTGGCGATTCGCATATTTCCAAGGCTCACACTCTTCAGGATTAACATAAATTAATTCTTGTTCTGAAAACTCAATACCAGACTGAGTTTTAAAGTACGATCCCATAGATTTATGATTAAGAAAGGTATTGGCTTCGCTTTTTACTTCCTCAGAAGTTTCAATTTTTTTTATCTGACCATTTTTCATTAACATCCCAAGTGGCCCAGAATTATGAATATTTCGTTTGCTATTATCCATGATTATCTCCGCTTACCTGGGTTGTTTTAGCTTGCTTTTCCCAAATATCTTTAAAGTTATTAATGATTTCCATATTTACGTCATCAAGGTGTTGTAGTGCTCGCCGATATGCTTCTCGACTACCACGCGGTTTTGATACGTCATAAATCGTCCCAATTTCATTAGCTGCTTTTGCAACCTCAACGGTATCGCACATATGGTTTGTAAGGATATATCGACCAAATTGCTCTCTCATCATATTTTCCATTTGCAATGCTTCATTACTCCCACTGTGTTTGGAAATTAAAATGCGGAGATACTCTAGTTTTTTGGTTGGCAATTCTTTAAACATGTTTCTTAGTGTGGCTGTATACATAATAAAACTTGAATAATCATTCATACTCGGCGGAATAGGAATAATAATGCCATCGCAAGCAATAATGGCATTGAGTGTAAGTAATCCAAGGTTAGGGCCACAATCCACTAAAATCACATCATATTGATTTTTAATTATCTTTAACGATTCCGTTAATCTAATAAAAGGGGAGCCTAATCGTTCATGATTATTTTCTTTTTCATTCGGTAAAATTAAGTCACAATCTTGAATAGCCAAATTTGCTGGAATGATATCAAGCCCATCAAAGTGGGTTTTTAAAACCACATTTTTAATATTATTCGGATTTGAAATAAGAACGTTTGTAATTGTATCTTCATAGCGCAACTCCAAGTCTGGTATTAACCCTGAACTGATCAGTGTTGCAGTACCTTGAGCATCAAAATCTAATAACAGAACTTTAAGACCCTCTATAGCAATTTTTTTTCCTAAATCCACTGTAGTCTCTGTTTTACCAACACCACCTTTTAAATTAGATACAGCAATGGTTAAAGCCTTAGATCCTTTAGGACGTTTATAACGAGTTCCTGCCTTATCCCTTAAGGCATTGATTGCTTCAAGCGTATACTTTTTTGTTTTTCGACCATTTTCAGAGTTATCAGTAATAATGCCCTGGATATCTGGGTTAGTTTCCAATAATTTCCTAAATGTAGGATCAGACACTTTAACCATTTTAGCGGCTTCGATGGCACCCCAAGTACGTGGTTTTTTTCTTTTATCTGGACTGACCACGTAATTTCTAAGTGCTAATAACATTTCATTGCCTGCTTGATAGAACTTATCCATCAACTTTTCAGGGTTATCAGTGCCGTAAGAGATACTTTGAGTGTCTAACATAATTTCCTTTTTAGTATAAATAAGAATTTACATGCTTTTTGTAATTTATCGCCCATTTAATGAAAATGCAAGTATTTTATAAAATTTCCTATTTACAGTAGAAACACAACGTGTTTTAATTTTTTAAATACTTTCTTTTGTTGTTTAGAAAGAAAAATCGATAGTGTTCTTGAGGGGTAGGAAGCATAAATGGAGACGTTTGCGGGGCATGCGGAGACATTTACAGGTCAGGTTGCGACGTATACAGGGCGAGCTGAGACTTTTACAGGGCATATGTTAAGCTAAAATCATTCAGGGTGAGACGTTTACGGGTAGACGAGACGTTTGCGGGGGATCTAAATGCTTGGGAGGATCGGTTGTGTCTAATTTGGAACTTAAAGGATTGAGATTATTAAGGAATTTAGAAACTTCCATTTCTGACTCTAATGTAGTAAATAAAGTAAATACTGATATTTCACATTTAGCATTAGAATTTTTAACGCCTGGAAAGTATCAACCTAGAAAGCATATTGATGATACTACCTTAAATGAACTGGCTGATTCAATCAAAGTGCAAGGGATTATTCAGCCTTTAATTGTGAGAAAGGTTGAGTTTAGTAAATATGAAATCATTGCAGGTGAACGAAGGTGGCGTGCGGCTACAATTGCAGGATTAACCCATGTGCCGGCTATTGTTAGAGACATTGAAGATAATGTGGCATTAGCTTTTTCACTCATTGAAAATATTCAGCGTGAAAATCTAAATCCGGTAGAAGAGGCGGTTGCTTTTTCTAAGTTCCGTGATGAATTCTCAATGACCCATGATGAAATAGCGCATATGTTGGGGCGGTCCCGAGTATCGGTTACCAATACGTTGCGACTTTTATCTTTGGAAGCACGCGTAATGAAAATGCTAGAAGATAGTAAAATAGATATGGGGCATGCTCGAGCACTTTTAACGCTTGAGCCTGAGCAACAGTACCGAGTGGCGTTAATGATCATTGAGAAGCAGCTTAACGTTAGATTAACAGAAGAGTTAGCGAATTCATTTAAATCTCAAAATAATCAATCGAAGGATATTAAGACAAACTATCATGAAAAATGTTTCGACTGGACGCGGGAGCTGGCTAATAAGTTTTCGACGAAAGTTTCTGTGAAATTAAATCCACAGGGAAAAGGTACAATAACTATTCATGTGAATTCTATAGATGAGATTGAGCGTTTAATTGGGCAGGATGAGTCAGAGTGATTGTTTTGAATAAATGAAATAAAAATGGGCTCTTCAGCAAAATATGTGGGTGGAGGGGCTCCTCAAGCTTTCCAAGTTGGTGATAAAGTGCTATTTGCAAGCAGTCCAGTGTTTTAAAGCTGCATGCCTTTTTGATAGTGAGTTTTTCCTTGTTGTTTAGGCCTTCCACAGGCCCTGATGAGAGTCCTCCTGGCACACTAGTTCAATATAAGCTCTTTAGTCCCAGGCCAACGAGTCCATTACATGGTGGAGAGGTTATCCTTATAACTGGTGGGTATTCATAAGCATTGTCAAACAGGCGTTCATCTTTTAGACACAGGATTTAACTATACTGATAGACTAATTTTGAAGTTTCTTTGTTAAGGGATGGGATTATGTTAATTGGGTATGTGCGCGTTTCAAAATCAGATGGCAGTCAACTGGTCGATTTGCAGAAGGATGCGCTGATGAAAGCAGGAGTTGATCAAAAATACATTTATCAAGATCTTGCCTCTGGTCGAAAAGATGGCAGACCTGGATTAAACGCTTGCCTCAAAGCACTTCAACCAGGTAATATTCTTGTAGTATGGAAGTTAGATAGGCTTGCTCGTGATATGAAGCATCTGGTTAATTTAATTGATGACATGAACCACAAAAAAATTGGGTTCAAGGTTTTATCTGGCGCTGATATTGACACGACCACGGCTAATGGTCGCTTAGTATTTGGTATTTTTGCAGCCTTAGCTGAATTCGAGCGGGAGCTTATTCGTGAACGAACGCAGGCAGGACTTGCAGCGGCAAGGGCAAGAGGGCGTAATGGTGGTCGGCCCAGAAAAATGGATGAACACACTATCAAGATGGCGATGGCAGCAATGAGAGATCGTAATTCAGTTGCGCATGAAGTTGCAAAACGTTTGAACGTCACAACAACAACGTTATATACCTATGTTAATGGGGATGGTTCTCTGAAAGAGGCTGGTAGCAGGTTACTCCATCAATCAATAAGAGAAAAAATCTAAATGACAAAGCGTATAGGAAGTTGTAAAGGAAGATAAGGGGTAAGTTGTGCAATGAGGTATTTAGGAAAATTAACGGCATGCGCATTATTCTCTTGCGCTATAACTGCAAATGCCGGAGTAGTCGCCCCAACAGCACACAGTCGCGCAAACTGTGGTGGGTTTAATGAGTCAATTACTTGGCACCTAGGCCATTCTTATTGGTGGCGAGTAGAAAGTCATCACTTTTTGTCAATATCAGAGGTAAGACCCCATCACATCTTGAATACAGGTAAGAATTTCACATGGAGAGCTGCCGCCTACCATGCCACAGAAGGCTATTCAAGCCGCGGCGACCATTGGTATATAGCAGGTTACCATTTCTTTTACCCTAATGGGCGAGAAGTTTTGGATACAACCACAATGGCTGTAGATTGCGGATTAGATCGCGGTTGGTGGGATCACTAATAATTAAACAAGGAATATTATGAATAAGAAACTTATTTTAGCCCTGTTATTTCCTGCGGTGGCTTTTGCAGGTGAAAATTTAGACGCTGCTAAATTGGCTCAGATTGCTAAAGAGCGGGAAGAATGGACAAAACAACATTTTGCCAAACAAGGTTCTCCTGCTCCAGATGGTGGCGTTACGGTGATGCCTGAGAAGCAAATGTCAGAGTATAAATCATTCAAAGCGCAACGAGCTAAAGAACGTGCTGATGTTAAGAAGTATGGCTATATCAATCAATTTTTACCGCAAACCCAATCATTACTGAACTTTAAGGAAGTCTCAAAGAATCAGTTTATCGCCAAATCCTCAAATCCTGCACATGAAGGTCTACGTCATAGCGTTAATGAGCTCGAAATGGCTTATGACTTTAAAGGAATACCTAATCATTTAGTCACCAAAATGCTAGGGATTGCTCCATCGGTCACTTTTATTCCAGGTCAAGGATGGGCAGGTGCCATGCAATATTTTGAAAAGGAGAATTTGGGTAATTGTAGCTACCGTGAGAATAATCTTAAGTTCAGTCATGGTGCTGCCATAATTCCAGAAGAAGATGCTACTAAAGATGTGAACGGAAAAGTTACTGTAGCAAATGTTACTGGTGAAAAAAATAACGGTTTTTTGTATAGCGTTGACTGGTATGACAATAGCTTTTTCCGTGAACTAAAATGTGCGAAAAATGATTATACCTCCGATGCATTAGCTTCAGTAGTGGAGTTAGCACGACAAATAGATAATAACGGTTAGTTCCACTAGTCATCTTAGATGAGGTTAATCGCCTCATCTGCGCTATTAACTATTTTGGAGCAAGCGGCCAATGAAATGCAAAAGACCATGGATGAATTTTGGACTTGTCCAGAAACTATGCCCAACATGCTGGGTTTCACAGATTACTGAGATTTGTTTAGTTTCTGATATACACATATAACTAAATGAAACGTTAACAACAAAATTATATAGCTTATTGAAGTTTAATATTAAAAGTTCTTTTATTGAGCAATAATGGCATTCGCCAAATTAGCTATCCCTAATAGCCTATATTTTTTTAAAGTAAATAATGACAAGGTCAATTTTTTCTCTTACAATTCTTTTTGTAAAAATCATGGATTGAAATATTACAAGCATATCATGGAGGACAAATGCAACCATTAACAGCTTCAAATATTGAGCCTGAAAGATCAAAAATGTTCTTGGCACTCAAAGAAAATACTATTAATAAACAAATCTTAAACCTTGAAAATCCAGAATTACTTCCTGTAGAAAAAATAAATCAAATGCTGTTAAAAGTTCGAAATCCGATGCTTAGTACAGAAGAGCTTTTTGATATTTTTAACGAAATATCTGTTCTATTTTTCGATAATAAAACTTCAATATATTTTTAAATTAAATTGAATTGAATTGAATTTGACCTTTACAAAAACAAGGAGGAAAGATGCCATTTCCCATCATTATTACATTAGCCGTTGCTGCAGCAAAAGCAACGACAAGTTATGCTGCTTGGTACTGGGGCGGTGCTGGAGCTGCTAGTTTAGGCGGGGTAATTTATTATAATTTCAAGAGCCCAGAACCAGTGGTCGAGCCACTTCGTCCTTCAGAAACACCTTTGCATAAAATTGGAGGAAAAATAGACTCATCTTTGCAAGAAGTCACTAAAACTCAATTAGAACTTTCTGAGCTTAATGAACAAGGTGCAGAAGAGCTCGCTAAAGCCGAAATTGCCTATAATGAATTGCTAACTTTGTTAAAAAAACTAAACAGTGGTTTAACGGATGCAAAAGAATTAGAAGAGGTTGTTGAAAAAATTTCAAATATTATGAGGGATGATTCAAAATCAATTGATTCTTTAAAACAAAAGATTTTGGAGTTTAAAAATGACTTGAGCCCGACTCAACAACATTCATTTTTCAATAGCTCTGAATTCCAAAGGCATCAAACAGAAATGCAACAGATAGTTGAGGTTATTATTGATAAGGAAGGGGGGTTAAATGCACGCCCCTGTTGATTTCATTATTTTTAAGGAAAAATATGCAAAATTCACAAGAAATTAAAATTGATGTCGATTCTCACTTTAATCCAGAACAAGTGAAGACTTTAAAACAGCGGTATTATACGAATTTAGCTTGGATGGATAGGATGGCCAATACCTACCAGCAACTTAGTATGATTAATACGGTAGTAATCTATTTGTCATTGACAGCTGGTTTGTTGGTAAGTGTAATAACTGCAAATATTGTTTTGGTGGCCTTGTTTTCAATTTCTTTATTATGGCTCTCTACTTTGAAAGCGCATTATCAAGCATTACAAGAAAGGTTAGACGTTCTGGTTGACGATTTAACTTTATCCGAATCTCAATTAAATAAAGCAGTGGTTTCAAATGTAAAATTGCAAACTAAGTTAGAAGAAGCTATGGAAGAAAATTCCAAGGTGTTACATTGCT
>JAKFUY010000012.1 GCA_021732495.1 Legionellales bacterium
AACTGGAGTAAATGATGTCTCAGAGAAAAAAATATTCTAAAGAATTTAAAATTGATGCTATTAATTTGATAAAGGAACAAGGTTATAGCTGTTCTGAAGCTTCTAAAAGTCTTGATATTCCTTATGAGCTTCTTAATCGTTGGATTAGAGGGCGTAAAAAATCTGATGAGAATGAAGCTTTTCGAGGAAATGGTAAATTAACAGCTGAACAATTAGAGATTCGACAATTAAAAAAAGAAAACCGTCGATTAAAAATGGAGAAAGAGCTTATTGATAGGATGAAGAAAATATCTGAATCAAGTCATTTTTCTTATGGTAGTCGTCGAAAAACCAGAAGATTGATGAAAATAGAGCATATTTTTGTAGGGTATCGAAAAAAATATAAAGTGACTACGAATAGTAATCTTTAGCTCCCTTAAAGCCTATGTTTCTGATATTACCTATGTTTGGACTCAAGAAGGCTGGCTTTATCTGACGGTGATGATAGATTTGTTTTCAAGGAAAATTGTTGGTCCTTGAAAGGTCTTATTATGCATTCTGACCGAGGCTCTTAATATGCTAGTCAACAATATCAATCATTACTGGCAAATCATAGTTTTATTGGAAGTATGAGCCGTAAAGGTGACTGTTGGGATAATAGTGTTGCTGAAAGCTTTTTTAGCAGATTAAAAGATGAACGCGTGTTCTGGAGAAATTATTAAACCAGAGATAAAGTGAAAAATGATATTTTGAATTACATCCTGATGTTTTATAACCCTCAGCGATTACATTCAAAATTTGGATATGTTAGTCCTCAACAATTTGAAAATAATTATTAGGGTGTAATGTCAAAAGCAGCTTAACGACTATGTCTGGATTTGCTTGACCACCTCATTGTTATGTGGCGTGGGTTTTCTAGACTTAGTGATATTACAATGGGCTTTAGTTTGGCTGGAAAAATAACTTATGGGTAATTGAAAGTTTATTCACCTCTTAATGATCTATTAATCAATTTGATTGTCTGCTATTTTGTGTATTAAGGGTTCATTCAAGACTAAGCATTTTTTGATTTTCTTATTTAAGCATCTAATGGGCTTTAACATTGCTGGCTGACTAAAGTGAAAAAATATAGGCGTATTGATGAATTTTAAATTGATTTGCTCAATTAAAATGGTCGTGACTGCTTAACCCTTCTTGCTGTGGATTGGAAGGAGTAGGTAAGTTTTACAAATAAATCTAAGTAGGAGTGCATGATGGATAATATGGGGCTTGTAGGTTACAATTTACTTTATAATGTTTTTTCATTTACATTTGCTTTAATGATGGCGGCAACGCTATTTTTCTGGTTAAACTTGAAGCGTGTTTCTGCGCATTATCGTCTAGCCATTTCAATCACGGGGCTAGTTACCTTTATTGCGTCTTACCACTACCTTCAAATCTTTTTATCATTTCAGCATGCTTATAATGTCATGGGCGATACAGCTACTTTATCAGGTAAATCATTTAATGATGCCTACCGTTATGTAGACTGGTTATTAACTGTTCCACTCCTTCTTGTAGAACTGATTCTTGTGATGAAGTTATCACATCAAGAAACTGTTTCTCGTTCAGTCAAGTTAGGGTTGGCAGCTGTTGTTATGGTTATACTGGGTTACCCTGGTGAGATTTCTGCCGACATGACAACGCGCTTTTCATGGTGGACACTGTCAATGCTCCCATTCCTTTATATTTTGTACGCACTCTTCTTTGGCCTGCGTGCATCCATTTCTATACAGCCTCAGAAAGCAAAACCCTTGGTTCGTAATGCTTGTTATTTGACTGTCTTAGCCTGGTGTTTTTACCCAATTGTTTATTTGCTACCAAACTTGGGTTTTGTAGGCGGTGATGGTTTTGTTGCTCTGCAGGTTGGATATTCTATCGCTGACATCGTAGCTAAAGCTGGTTTTGGATTACTCATTTTCTTCATTGCCCGATCCAAATCAAAAGAAGAAGGGTACGCTGAACTTTAATTTGATTCATACCCAATGTTATTAAGAACATTGGGTATATCTCTCTCCGTCTTGACTCTCATGAGTTTATGGCTCTATTCAAATAGCTCATAGAAAGCGATTTAAATGAAGATATGCAGCAGATGAGTCGTGTTCATTTGCAACTCCCCTTTGATGCCGCCACCAACTGTGCTGCTCTTGTTGAAATGCATTCACAATGCGTCTTTTGATTAAGGATATCGCGTGAACAAAAAATTATTGGTTATAGGTGGTGGTTTAGGGGGCATGGCTGCCGCATTACGCGCGCGAGCCAAAGGGTATGATGTTGATATATATTGTAAATGTCCGATGTTGGGAGGTCGAGCGCAAGTCTACAGTAAAGATGGTTATATTTTTGATGCTGGGCCAACGGTCATAACGGCACCGTTTCTTTTAGAAGAATTGTTTCAGTTATTTGATCGTCAACTGAAAGACTACGTAACATTGGTTCCAATCGAGCCGTGGTATCGTTTTTTATATCCGGACGGCATGATATTTAATTATGGTGGTTCACTAGAAGAATTGATGGCAGAAATTTCTCGTATCTCACCGGAAGATAAAGATAATTACCTCGAATTATTAGCTCACTCCAAAGAGATTTATGAACTTGGATTTGAACAGCTTGCTAGTCATCCTTTCCATCAATTTACTCAGATGGTGAAGGTGATACCAAACTTGATTCGTTTAAAATCTTACAAAAGTGTCTATCAGTGGGTAAGCAAATTTATCAAGCACCCAGCTCTTAGACAAGCATTTTCTATACAGCCTTTGCTTGTAGGTGGCAACCCTGTGGAAACAACCTCTATTTATAGCCTCATCCACTATTTAGAGCGTAAGTGGGGGGTTCACTATGTGATGGGGGGAACAGGCCAGCTCATTGAAGCCATGACGATGCTGATGAAAGAAGTGGGTATTAAGACCCACTTAAATTGCTCTGTAGAGCACATTAACATTGTTGACAAACAGGTCCGGTCAATTGTTTTACAAACGGGTGAGCATGTTGATTGTGATGTTGTTATCTCAAATGCAGATCCTCTTTATTTATATCGTTACATGATTGCAGCCAAGCATCAACCGTTAGTATCAAAGTGGAAAACAGCTTTAAGCAAGCCATCCATGGGGCTTTTTGTTTGGTATTTTGGTACAAAAAAGCAATACACTGATGTGCCCCATCACACGATCATTATGGGAGATAACTATAAACGCTTGTTGGCTGATATTTTCAATAAGAAAGTCCTGTCAAACGATATAGCCATGTATTTGCACCGGCCTACTGCCACAGATCCAAGTATGGCACCTACAGGTCATGACACTTTCTATTGTTTGTGCCCTGTTCCTAACCTCATCAGTGGAATTGATTGGCAAAAACAATCAGGCCCTTTTATCAAGCGAATGATAATAAAATTAGAGGAGACCTGTTTGCCCGGGTTGTCCCAAGAGCTGACTGTCAGCATCAGCAAAACACCTTTGGACTTTAAGACTGATTACAATGCTTTCCAAGGAAGCGGATTTTCTGTCGCTCCCTTATTTTATCAATCGGCCTGGTTTCGACACCATAATAAGGCTGAAGGAATTAATGGATTGTATTTGGTTGGCGCTGGTACACATCCGGGCGCGGGGATACCTGGGGTATTATCATCTGCCAAGCTGCTAGAGAAACTACTTCCTCAAGTTGCGATTTAGGAGCACTAAATGAATGCTAAAACTGTCTTTAGGGCGCACGCTAAAACATTCAGTTTTGCCGCCAGATTATTGCCACAAACGACACATGCACATGCTTCTGAGCTCTACGCTTTTTGCCGCTATTGTGATGATTTAGCAGATGATGCCTTAGATGATAATCAAAAAAGGCTTGCGAGATTACAGTTAGATGATATCTCTTGTGCGTTATCTATGAGTGGGTCTGATGATGTAAAGCTTCAGGGCATGATCGAACTCATTAATCACCAAAATGTTCCATTAAAATCAGCCTTAAATTTGGTTGATGGAATAAAACAGGATCTGGGAACAGTGAGAATTCTTAATGAGCGTGAGCTTATTCAATATGCTTATCAGGTGGCAGGAACTGTTGGGGAGATGATGTGCCCCATATTAGGCTGCGTTGACCCTCTGTCAACTCAGTATGCTTCTCACTTGGGTGTTGCGATGCAATTAACCAATATTGTTCGTGATGTATTGGAGGATGCACGGCTTAATCGGCTATACCTGCCGGTTGAGTGGTTGGGATTTGATGAACCAAGCTTTGTGCTAAAGGCTCAGAATCGATTTGCCACTCAGTTGGCAATGAAAAGAATTCTAAGTTTGGCTGAAACCTACTACCAAAGTGCATGCCATGGCTTAAAATTTATACCTCCGAGATCTCGTTTTACGGTTCTTGTTGCCATGAGGCTCTACCGGTATATTGGGCTAAGCGTTGCAAAAAATGAATATCAATACTGGAATGGCCGTTTATCTATACCGTATTTTAAAAAAATAACCCTTGCAAGCTGGGCCGGTTTTAATTTTGTTTTTGGAAAATACTACCATGCCCTCGCACAACTGTGATGTTTTAATTCTTGGTGGGGGCTGTGCTGGTTTGGCGACTGCATTTTTTTATAGCCAAACTCAAGGAGCACAGACCATCGATATTATTGAACAACGCGAATTTTATGATGATGATCGAAGCTGGTGTTTTTGGTTAAGCATGGCCCAGTTCCCCCATAAAGACATCATTTTTCATCAGTGGCCTACGTGGACCTTAAGCAAAGGGTCAACAGTTGTTGAACACACCAACCCTGGCACCCCTTATGCTATCATCAAGAGTAAAGATTATTACAATAAAGTTTTGGCGGCTATTGAGGATGATCCAAGGCAACAATTACACTTGAACACAACAGTGTTCGCTATAAAAAAAGAAAAAAAATGTTTTGTTGTGGATACCTCTATGGGTCAGTTTGTTGCCCGTCATGTGATCGATACAAGACCTAAGCAATCTATCCTTAGAAAAAAAGCGCCACTGCATCAAATCTTTTATGGTGTTGAGATCAAAACCAAACAAGCTGTGTTTGACCCAACATCAGCTCATCTTATGAATAATCTTGTTGCTACCGATATTTATTGTCAGTTTGATTATATTTTACCTTTCAGTCCTTATCATGCATTGCTTGAAGTGACACGATTTAGTTCGATGTATCATGGGCCTAAACAGCTCATGCAAGACTGTCTTAAGCTCACTCATCAATATACGACTGAATTTGATACGTTACGGGAAGAGGCTGCTGTTTTGCCTATGGGTATTGCCAAAGTTCCTCAAGACTCAACGTCATGTCATGTTTTTGCCCAGCACCAAGGATCATTAAGGGCTTCAAGTGGTTATGGTTTTTTACGTATCCAACAACGAGCCTGGCATCATGCCCAGCAAATTGGAATGAATAAAGCATTAAAGGAGCCGGCGTTAGACCTGGCTATAGATAGATGGATGGATCTTTGTTTTTGTCGTGTGCTTTTGCGTCAAATGCCGCTTTCTCCTGAGATATTCATACGATTGGCCTCAAGATTGAATCCTTCTCAGTTTGCCCGCTTTATGAATGGAACTCTTGGATGGTCTTTGCGCTGGAAAGTGATAAGAGCGATGCCAAGTTGGCCATTCATTAAGGCAGTGTTATGAAGTCTATCGCCTTAATTGCAAATTTTATAGTGATGTCTTTGTTGACGGTCTTTTTTCCATCATTTTCTATGGTTGTTTTTTTAGTAATGGTGTTTCTTATTGGCATGCCTCATGGTGCGTTAGACTTGTGGATTTTAAGAAAAAGATTTGCGATGAGCGCTCTTAACACAACTGTATTATTCATTGCCTATTTGTCATTGGCGATTGGTGTTTTTATGGGTTTTTACTGGTTTTCTTCTTTCTTTTTGGGTATTTTTTTATTGTACTCTGCCTATCATTTTGGCATGGATTACTATGATTCAAGTTTGTTTAGGACAAAAATATACTGTTATTGTTTTTCTTTAGTTATTGGTTTGTCAACTATTTGTCTGCCTGCATTACTTCATACTCAACAGATATGTGCCTTATTTTCCTACCTAATCGACCAAGAACAAGCTATGATATATGCCCATTTTCTGCAGTTGGCTGCATGTTGTTTGTTACCAGTAGTTGGTCTAGGGCTTTTCACTTTAAAAAAAGATTGCGCTCTAGAGGTTTTTATAGTGCTTATGGCTTCACTATTAGCGCCACCACTGGCTTTTTTGACAATTTATTTTGTTGGTGTTCACTCTTGTAAATATTTTGCCATGCTCTATAAACAGATAGGTTATACATCGTATCGAACATTTGTTGGAGACTTATTGCCAATGACGTTATTAACTTATACCTTTTCAATAACGGCATATGCTTTCATACCAAGCACCTTCGATTGGCAGGGAGCGGGGTTTTTTTTAACAATATATATGTTGGCAGCACTTACTTTGCCTCACTTAATACTGGTAGAGGTGTTTAAAAAAAAGCCACTGTAATATGGGGACTCTGTTTCTGTAAGACCTTTCGGCAAGGCCATGTGGCATCGTAAATAGGCCTGGGACTAAAGATCGTGCGGTGAAGTGCCAAAATTAACTCTTACACTGGAAAATTGCGGATCCGTGTATAAAGTAATGTTTTGATAATCATTATGTCTTGCATATTTTTCGCCTGCAAAACCACTTCATAATACTTCGGCATCTCGGCTTTTGTTGGCACATATGGTAGCTTTTTAGATTCTGTAGTTACAGAAACATTGAGCTCTTTCGCAAGTGCTGAAAAACAGCACGCATATAATTATAATCAGGAGCCTCATCTCGAAAATATTTGATGATTTGCATGCCTTTTTATGTGGGCCAGTTCATTTTTCCATATTAGACCTCCTCTTTTAAAATAGGGTGATTAACTGCAAGCCTTGTCTCTAAATTTAAAAGAAAAACACCATAAGGATTGAGGTGTGATGGCTCGCTTATCTTCCAGTGCCATCTTATCTAGCCCATGTCACTCTTTAATCACTTGCTGTAGCATCAATATGATCATGTCTGAGGGTAGGACGAGAAATGCCAAATTTAGGGCAAATGTATCCTGCATCTTTGGTTTCAAAATATAGATTTACCCAAGTTAATCTAGCTTTAATTGACATGATGTCAATGAATCACACTCATTAAGAAGCATTTTGTTGTTTAATTTCAATTGGGGTAAAACCAATTCCCTCAAGTTCATCTTGTGAATAATGGTAGTGATTGACAAATACCTTGATGATTTTTGGCATAAAGCCTTGTTGTTTAAATCCCATATCATCTAAGTCATTGACGGATAAATTTTCCCCTACAATAAGATTGGCTGCATTATTGATGATGTATTGATCTTTTAAACCCAAATTTTGAAGCTCAGAAATAGTTGGAATTGGAGTGCGTGATGAAATCAGCTCTTTAAATCCGCCTATGATTTCTTTCTCTGAATAACCTATGTTTATTAATTGTTTAAAGGTTTTACCTTGATTAATTAAATAGGCAATGTGCTCATCTAGAAATGAAAGGGCTGTGTCTTGATTTCTTTCAATAGTTGCCAATCCCTTATCAGGCGTTTGATTGAGATGAATATGGGCTATCACAGGAATTGAGAGTAGATTAAGCCATACCAGTGTTTTTAATATCTTTTTTTTGCTCACGTATACATCTTCAACATGAATTTTTAATGCTTTTGTCATATTCATAATAAAGTCTTTTTAAGTCAGTTTTTTTAAGTATAGGCTATATTTTTTAATTTTTTTCGAAGTCATCGGAAGATGACTGATTTTTACATAACGCCAATTAATGTCTATAATTTACACATGAATATGGGCTGAGGTTAGCGTATGTCTACAAACAAAAAAGAAACTCTGTTGGGCAATCAATCTGAGTCTATAAAAAGAGTCCTAAATCATTCATTTACAGGAAACGAAAATCAAACTTTTAATGTATTTCTTAAAATTAATAGGAGTTTAAATTTGGGACCCCATTCAAAATGAAAAGATTTAATATTTTAGATATCATTAAACTTCTGTGTTGTTTCCTTATTCTTTTACATCATTGGGCCAACTATATTTGCCCAACAGGGAATCACAGCATTTTTATAGCATTTTTACTCTCTTGTCGCAGTATCACTGGTATTTTTTTTAGCATCTCAGGCTTTCTTTTTTACCAAAAATGGTTAACTGCAGCGGGTAAAAATCAAATGAATTTGACTGATGAACTTAAAAAAAATTTCCTTCAAGTCGCTCCTGCGTATTACTTCGCAATATTTTTGGCCCTATTGGGAATGGGCATTATCAACCTTTCTTCACAAGAGCCTATTGGCCCTCCAACACTAAAACAGCTACTACTTAATCTGCTCATGTTGCAAGATGTAATGCAATACTTATCCATTTCGGCAGGCTTGTGGTATGTCATTATTCACCTACAAAATATCTTTTTTAGCCTTGTGATCCTTAAGTTCTGCATGTATTTCAATGTTAAAAACATTGAACAAGCGATGGTCTCAATATTTTTTTTATTATGGCTATCTTCTATATTTTATTTTAATCTCCAAAAAAACCTCGATTTCTTATTTTTATATTTTTTCTCGAGTTATGGTTTAGGCTTATTAGCCGGATACGTGCTGCAAAAAAAACGCTTGATACTTTGGTTAGGAATCGGTTTATTAACGATAATTGCCTTGTCATTGCATGATATACCACGATTACGCTTATCGTATTTGAGCTTATCTGGAGTATTAATATACTTTACATATTACCAACAAGAACCGTTTCATCCCCCTTTGTTTTTACAAAACTGGGCAGCTCAAGTGCTCTATCTATTCTTATTTCACTATCCATTGATGATGATTTTAAATCCCTTGATGAGCTCTTTACTTGGCAAGGGTGTGTTATCTGCATATTCGGTATTATTTCTTACCATTGCACTCGTTCTAGTCGTATCACAATGTTTTGATAAATTAGAGAAGAAATTTTAAGTAAACGTAATTGCCAAAATACTGATTGTTTTTTGACACAACATAAATTACAATATGATTACTTAATTCACACACTAGAAGCATTTTGCTATGTATAATAACAATTTATTCAGAAAAATCCTCATTTTATTAAGCTTTATGATCTTTAGCGCTCTAAGCTTTGCACTTCCCAACAATGTATTTAAGTTTTCTTATCAGACCCAACCCCAAGAGTTGGTTTTACAGTGGGATATCGCACCTGGAAGCTTCCTGTATAAGGATCGGATTCAATTTAAGAACATGACCAGTGGGTTAGTCTTAAATAACATACAATGGCCAAAGGCCAAACTTCACACCGATAAATTAGGCGTTCAACATGCGATTTATGAAGATCATGTGATCTTACATGTCCCCTATCAAAGCGCCAAATTGTCAACAATGCAATTTAATGTCCAATACCAAGGTTGCAGTCATCAAGGTATTTGTTTTCCACCACAAACATCAGCAGTGCATTTTACACCAACGGTTTCTATTCCTAAAACTGAACAGTCCAGCTCTAAAAATATTATTTTAGAACTCTTAAGTTTTTTAGGCATAGGGGTACTGCTTGCATTTACACCCTGTGTA